>NZ_JAQGFU010000365.1:0-2184 GCF_030078455.1 Klebsiella sp. Ech2A
GTTGCGGGCAATCCCCACCGGATGCTTGCCTTCGCTGCCGTCGTTGGCGCTGATCACCTGCGGATCGGTTAAGGCCCAGGAGGCCAGCACCGACCAGGCCGGGGTGATGTTGATTTTCCCGTCCAGCTCGATCCCCCGGGAGCGGATCTCGCCGGTTTGCACGCTGTAGTTGGCGTGATCGGGGTCCGGAGTGGCGACGTTGGTTTCGCGCAGGTTAAACAGCGCGAGGGTAAACAGGGCGTCGAGGCCGACCGGATCGTACTTCAGGCCAATCTCCGACTGCTTACCTTCGGTGGGCTTAAAGGCGCGGCCGTAGAAATCGCTGCTGCTGCTCGGCACGAACGACGTGGAGTAGCTGACGTAGGGCGCGAGGCCGTTATCGAAGTGGTAGAGCAGCCCGGCGCGTCCGGTGGTGGCGTAGTCGTTACGCTCGCTGCGGGCGTCGGTAAGCAGGTCGGTGCTTTTGGTTTTCGCCGCGTCGTAGCGCCCGGCGAGGTTGAGGATCCAGCGATCCCACTCCAGCTGATCCTGCAAATAGAGGCCGGTCTGATCCATCGTCGAGTGGGTGCTGCTGTCGAACGGCGGCTTTTCCACCGGGGTGCTGTAGTCCGGATCGAGATAGTTGATCGGGCTGGCGTCGCCGTAGCCGGACTGGCTGCGCACCGAGCTGTGCATGCGGTCAATGCCGGCCAGCAGGGTGTGCTTCAGCGGGCCGGTTTGCAGATGGAACTCCGCCTGGTTATCCACCGCGAAGTTGACCATCGTCTCCTTCAGGTTCATCGAATAGCGGTCGATCAGCGGCGCGTCGGCGTGCACGCCCCACGGATAGACCATCAGGTAGTCGCCGGTGCTGCTGATATAGCGCAGGTTCTGGCGGAAGGTGACCGTATCGTTAAAGTCGTGGCGGAACTGGTAGCCGATGCTGCCCTGCTTGCGCTCGTACTTATCGAAGCCGGGCTGGCCGCCGTAGAAGCTGGAGGAGATCTGACCGTTCGGGTTATGCGTCAGCGTGCCGGAGACCGGCATCTGGTTGTAGAAGCCGCTGTCCGGGTCCTTGCGCAGCTGCGCCAGGAGCGTCAGGCTGGTGCGGTCGCTCGGCTGCCAGGTTAGCGACGGAGCTATGGCATAGTGCTGATAGCGGGTGTGATCGACCTGGGTTTCGGTATCGAAAAAGGTGCCCGCGACGCGGCCCAGCAGGGTTTTATCATCGTTCAGCGGGCCGGTGGCGTCGAAGCCGGTACCAAACTGGCTGTGGTTGCCGGTGGTGACGTACACCTCGCCGCCGGGCTCGGCCTGCGGGGTCTTGCTGACCATGTTGACGATCCCGCCGGGGTTAGCCTGGCCGTAGAGCACCGAAGCCGGGCCCTTGACGACCTCAATGCGCGACAGCAGGAACGGGTCCCACGCCGGCCGGCTCCACCAGGCTTCGCGCGGCAGGCGCAGGCCGTCGAGATACTCGTCGGCCTCAAATCCGCGCACGATAATGGTGTCGAAACGGGTGTCCGGTCCGGAGCTTTCCGACGAGACGCCAGAGACGTAGCGCAGCGCTTCCGGGATCGTTTTCGCCGCCTGGGCTTCAATTTGCGCCTGGGTGACGACCGCAATACTCTGCGCGGTGCGGCTAATCAGCTGGCTGGATTTGCTGGCCGCCGTCGCGCTATGGGTGACGATGTTGCTTTCGTCATCCTGCCCCTGGGCGTCGGGAGCGGCGGTGACCACCATCGTCTGTTCTTTTGTGTTATCCTGCCCGTTATCCGCAGTAAAGGCCTGCCCGCTGTATCCTGCGATGATTGTACATACCAGTACTTTCAACGGTTTATCCCTGAAAAACTTGCCAGGTTGTCTCATAGCATTTCCGACTGTTTTTAGAATTGGATGGAAATGATAATTATTCAACTATAAAAGAGAAGCCCGTCCGTGGCAGAATAGCGCCATTGGTCACCGGGATGTCGCCATTCGGACAAAAGTTGTCTCTAAACGCAGCAGTACGCACAAATGGTGAGAATCAGACAAAGGGCAGGTGAAGATGACATCCCAGCACGCGATCGAAGGGCTGCGCCAGCTGAAGTACACCCCGGGCAGCGAAGAGCCGGTTCATCAGCATGAACAGGGGCAGCTGATCTACGCCCTGCGCGGCGTGGCGAAAATTGTTACCCCCCAGCATATCTGGCTGCTGTCGCCGGG
>NZ_JAQGFU010000366.1:0-2169 GCF_030078455.1 Klebsiella sp. Ech2A
AGGTGGCGATCAGCCGCTCCCTGCGCGGCAGCCGCTACGACAGCCCGGAGCGCGATAATTTGCCGGTGGTCGAGTATCGCCAGCGTAAATCGCTATCGGCCTATCTGGCGACGCCGCCGTGGGATCTGCAGTCGGGGGAAACGGTGCAGCTTAAGCTGCAGATTCGTAGCCTGCATGGAATTAAGTCGCTGAAGTGGCAAGGGGATACGCAGCTGCTGAGTTTGACGTCGCCGGTAGATGCCAATAGCCCTGACGGCTGGAGCGTGATTTTGCCGGCCTGGAGCGGTGAACCCGGCGCGACCAACCTGTGGCACCTGTCGGTGGTGGTTGAAGATAAAACAGGTCAGCGCGTCTCATCCAATGAGATCGCACTGGCGCTGACCGAGCCGCTGGTAAAATTCTCGGCCGAGGGCGTATCCTGGCGAGAGCTGCCCTAGAAAACGCGCTCCTGGTGTACCCAAACCGCGGCTTCGACGCGCGATTTCAGCTTCATTTTCTTCAGCATATGCTTAACGTGTACTTTCACGGTGCTTTCGGTTATCTCCAGACGGCGCGCGATCATTTTGTTCGGCAGGCCCTGGGCGATAAGCTTGAGGATATCGCGCTCGCGCGGGGTCAGCTGGCTGATATCGCGGTCCGAGGTGGCGCGGTTGGCGCGCAGGCTCGCCGCCAGCACCGGCGTTAACGCCTCGCTCAGCACCATCTCGCCGGCCGCCGCCTGCTGCAGGGCCTTAAGCAGATCTTCCGGCTCCATGTCCTTGAGCAGGTAGCCGTCGGCGCCGCGTTTTAAGGCGGTGACCACGTCCTCTTCATGGTTGGAGACGCTGAATACCACCACCCGGCCAGAGAGCGACTTCTCGCGCAGCTTATCGAGGGTTTCCAGGCCGTTCATGCCCGGCATGTTGAGATCCAGCAGGATCAGGTCTGGATCCAGCGACTCCGCCAGCGCAATGCCTTGTTCGCCGTTGCTGGCTTCGCCGATCACCTGAATGTCGGATGCCATGCTAACCAGCTGTTTAACGCCGGTGCGCAGCATCGGGTGATCGTCAATGAGAAGGATGGTTGCCCGTTCCTGTTGACTCATGGGGTTCTCCTATTGGATTGAAAACGATTTTTCCGGGATAAAAGTGACGACCACTTCGGTACCGCCCGTCTCGCGACGGCGTACCTGGCAGTCTCCGCGCAGGCTCTGGGCGCGATCCCGCATAATAATTAAACCGTAATGGTTACTCCGTTCGGCATGGTCTGGTACGCCGCGGCCATTATCCGCGACCACCAGCCTGACCTGATTATCCCGCAGCGACACGGTTACGGTGACCTCCGTCGCTTTGGCGTGCTTCAGCGCATTACTGAGCGCCTCGCGGGCGATTTGCAGCACATGGATCGCCTGGTGCGAGGGGACGAAACGCGGCGGCAGCTGGTAGTCCAGCCTGACCGTAAAGCCGAAGTGGGCGCTGTATTCCATGCAGCTGGCTTCCAGCGCCGGACGCAGTCCCGGTTCGGTTAACTGTAGCCGGAAGGTGGTCAGCAGCTCGCGAAGCTGTGCCCAGGAGGTGTTCAGCTCGTTACGGATCTGACCCAGCAGCTGGCGACTCTCTTCCGGTAAATGTTCTCCCTGCATCTGCAGACAGCTGACCTGCATCTTCATGCAGGAGAGCGACTGGGCAATCGAGTCGTGCAGTTCGCGCGCGATAGTGGCCCGCTCCTCCATGACGATCAGCTGCTGCTGATGCTCCTGATGTCTGTCCAGCGCCAGGGTCGAGGTCAGCTGTTCGACCAGGGTATCCACCAGCTGCTGCTGATCGTGGCTCAGATGGCGGCCCACCGGCAGAGTGGCCAGCAGAATGCCGTACTGGTTATGGGCATCAGAGAGCCGCCATTTCAGCGTTGCCCCGCCGTCGGGCAGCGGCGGCAGATCGCGCGGGCATAAATAACAGCCTTTATCATCGCAGTGTAAATCTGAATGACAGGCGAATTCCTGATGGTTGTCTTCATCTTCGAGGTCATAGACCCTGACTTCAATATCGCGCAGCAGCGTCAGCCCCTGCAGGCCATTAAGCACCGGCGAGATCCGCTCGCAGAGCGGGGCGCTGGAGTGCAGCCGGCGGTTGGCCTGCCACAAAAACGCGAGGATTTCGTTTTTCTGCTCCAGACCGGCGGGTTTTTTCT
>NZ_JAQGFU010000367.1:0-2130 GCF_030078455.1 Klebsiella sp. Ech2A
GGGCCGTCCGGCTGCGGCAAAAGCCCGCTGCTGCGCCTGCTGGCCGGTCTCACCGTACCCGACAGCGGCGAAATCCGCTTCGGCGACCGCCTGGTGGCGAAAGCCGGCTGGGGTATGGCCCCGGAGCAGCGCGATATCGGCATGGTTTTCCAGGATTACGCTCTGTGGCCGCACATGACCGTGGCGCAAAACATCGCTTTTCCGCTGCGCATGCGCGGGGTGCCTCGCGGCGAACGCCAGACGCGGGTCAACGCCGCGCTGGCGAGGGTCGGGCTGACCGGCTTTGCCGAACGTAAACCCTCCGGCCTCTCCGGCGGCCAGCAACAGCGCGTCGCGCTGGCGCGGGCTATCGTCGCCGAACCTCGCGTGCTGCTGTTTGACGAACCGCTCTCCAATCTTGACAGCGAGCTGCGCGAGTCGCTGTGCATCGAGATGAGCCGTCTGCTGCGCCAGCTTGGCATCACCGCCGTCTACGTGACCCACGACCGTCGCGAAGCAGAGCTGCTGGCTGACCGCATTGTGCATTTATCGGCCGGCAGCGTTGCTGCCGTCCGCATTGTTACTTCATCCTCAGGGGAACCCGCATGAAATCCATTATGACCTTTAAGAAAGGAGCAGCGCTCGCGATGATGCTGTCGGCCACGATGATCTCCAGCGCCCACGCGCTAACCGTTTACACCGCCGGTCCCGGCACGCTGGCGAAAGGTCTTGCCAGCGGTTACGAAAAGAAAACCGGCGTTAAGGTCAATATCTTCCAGGCCACCACCGGTAAGGTGATGGCGCGGCTTGAGGCCGAGCAGGCCAACCCGCAGGCGGACGTGCTGATCTCCGCCTCGTGGGACACCGCGGAAGATCTCCATGCCCGCGGCTGGCTGCTGGCCTATCAAAGCGCCAACGCCGATAAGGTCCCGGCCAATCTGAAATCGGCCGATTACGTGGCGCAGGGCATTTCGGCGCTCGGGATCGTCTGGAACAGCAAAAGCGGCACGCCGGAGCCGAAGGAGTGGCGCGACCTGACGGAAGCGGCGTTTAAGGATAAGGTGACCACCCCGGACCCGGCGCTGTCCGGCGCATCCCTGGATTTGCTGATCGGGCTGCAGAACGGGATGGGCGACAAGGCCTGGGCGCTGTTCGACGAGCTGAAAAAGAACGGGATGGTAGTCAGCGGGCCGAATGCGCAGGCGGTGACGCCGGTGATGCAGGGCGCAAAAGCGGCGGTATTCGGCGCGGTGGACTACGTCTCTTACGGCAATATTAGCCAGGGCGAATCGCTGAAGGTGATTTTCCCGGCCAGCGGAACGGTGATTGCGCCGCGCCCGATGATGATCCTGAAAACGACCCAGCACGCTGACGATGCCAAAGCCTTTGTCGACTACGTGCTGTCGCCGGAAGGCCAGGCGATGGTGGCCGATGCCTGGCTGATGCCGGCGCGGTCCGACGTCCCGGCGAAGCGCCCGCTGCTTAACGAGCTGAAGGTTCTGCCGACCAGCGGCGACGGCAGCAGCGAACGCCGCGCGGTGCTGGCCCGCTTCAACACGCTATTCGCGCAGTAATCTGCCTTTCCCCTCGCCGCGGCGGGCTCGCGTTGGCCTGCGCGCGGCGGGGGGAGACCTCGCTTGCAGGAAAATACGGTGAATCAAAAACTTATTTCTGGCGTCACGCTAGCGGCGCTGCTGGTGCTGGTGGCATTGCCGCTGTTTTTTATCGTCTTACCGGCGGTATTTCCTCACTTCAGCGCCGGTTCGCTGGCCGGGGCCTTTAGCGGCGTCGCGACGCTGTTTGCCGATCCGCAGCTGCCGGCGATGCTCGGCGGCACCCTGTGGATCGCCTGCGGCGTGGCGCTGGTCAGCGTCGCCATCGGGCTCCCGCTCGGCGTGCTGCGCGGGCTGTTCAACCTGCCGCTGCCGCGCCTTTGGGACCTGCTGTTCTTAATTCCTTTTCCCACGCCGCCCTATATCGCCGCGCTGTCGTGGATGCTGGTATTGCAAAGCAACGGCTATCTCCAGCAGCTCACCGGCTGGGATCTCAACGACCTGCTGTTCAGCCGCAGTGGGATCGTGCTGGTGATGGCGCTGAATATTTTCCCGGTGGTCTATTTTGCCGTCTCCCGCAGCCTGCTGGCGAGCGGAC
>NZ_JAQGFU010000368.1:0-2078 GCF_030078455.1 Klebsiella sp. Ech2A
AATAACGCCCCGGCAGGCGCGAGCCTGCCTCCCTCTGCACCAAATCTACGCGTTGCCCCAAAACGACTCCCCATCCTGGTGTGCTGGCGGCGATAAATATTCTATCTTGTTGATTTTATGCTAATTATTATTTTGGTATATGCTTTGCAAGATAAAAACAGAAGGCAGCGCACCATACAATTTAGACGATCAAATAGCTGGCTAGGGTTCCGGTTCACGCAGGTGAATGACTGGTCCGAGAGCTGGCGACCTCTGCGAGGTTACACGGCGGGACAAAAGCCCGGGAGACAGCAGCACCAGTAGGTGTCGCGCTGCTCCTGTTTTTTGTGCCAACCAGAGGTTCATCATGAAGCGATCGCCACTACTCCGTTCTTTTGTTCTGTCCCTGGCGCTGCTGGCCAGTTTCCCTTCCTTTGCCGCGGTGAAAAAAGAGTTCAACATCTGCTGGACGATTTATGCCGGCTGGATGCCCTGGGGCGCCATCAGCAACGAAAAAATCATCGATAAATGGGCCAGCAGATACGGTATCAAGATCAATATCGTGCAGCTCAACGACTACATCGAATCGATTAACCAGTATACCGCCGGCCAGTTCGACGGCTGCACCATGACCAATATGGATGCCCTGACCATTCCCGCCGCCGGCGGGGTGGATACCACCGCGCTGATTACCGGCAGCTACTCTGACGGCAACGATGGCGTGGTGCTGAAGGGGGCGGGCAAAAAGCTGAGCGACCTCAAGGGGATGCAGGTTTACCTCCCGGAGCTGTCGGTTTCCCACTATCTGCTGGTTCGCGGACTGGAAAAGGCCGGGCTGCAGGAGCGGGACGTCAAAGTGGTCAATACCTCTGACGCCGATATCGTTTCCGCCTTCGGCACCAGCAGCGTGCGCGCCGCCGTGGCCTGGAACCCGCAGCTGTCGGTTATCAAAAAGACCCCGCAAACCAGCGAAGTCTTTAGCTCATCCCAGGTACCGGGCGAGATCATCGACATGATGGTGGTCAATACCCAAACCCTGAAGGACAACCCGGCGCTCGGCAAGGCGCTGACCGGCGCGTGGTTTGAAATGATGGCCAAAATGCAGGCCGGGGATAAGCCGGCGCTGAGCGCCATGGCGGCCGATTCCGGCACCGACCTCGCCGGCTATCAGGGGCAGCTGAAAACCACCCATCTGTTCTGGACCGCTGCCGACGCGCTGAGGTTCATCTCCAGCCCCGATCTGGCAAAAACCATGCAGCGCGTGGCGCAGTTCTCCTTCGATAAAGGGCTGCTGGGCGAGGGCGCCCAGAGCGCGGACTTTATCGGCATGCGCTTCCCGGGCGGCCTTGCCGTCGGCGACGCGAGCAACGTCAGGCTGCGTTTTGACGATAGCTACCTGAAGATGGCCGTCGCGGGCCAGCTGTAATGATTGCTGACGGGAGTCAACGCCATGCGACAAATTAACCGCCATCCGCAGCAGGGCATGCGAATGATGCTGATGCTGATGCCCTTTGTGCTGCTGATCGCCGCCTGGGTTATCGGCTCTGCGCTACGGCTGGAGGCCAATCCGCAGGACAAGCTGCTGCCAGGGCTGACGCAAATGGCCGCCGCCGTCGAGCGGATGGCGTTCACGCCGGACAAGCGCAGCGGCGAATACCTGCTGTGGGCCGACACCCTGATCAGCCTAAGTCGCCTGCTGATCGGGCTGGCGCTCTCCTCGCTGATTGGCCTGGGCATCGGTATCGCCGCCGGCGTTTTCCCGCTCTACCGTGCGGCGCTGTCGCCGCTGATGACCGTGATCTCGATGATCCCACCCCTGGCGATCCTGCCGGTGCTGTTTATCGTCTTTGGTCTCGATGAGCTCTCCAAGGTGATGCTGATTGTTATCGGGGTCACGCCAATGCTGGCGCGCGATCTCGAGCAGCGGGCGCGGGAAATTCCGGCAGAGCTGTTTATTAAAGCGCAGACCCTCGGCGCCAACAGCTGGACGCTGGTGCTGCGGGTGGTGCTGCCGCAGCTGCTGTCGCGCCTGATTATCTCCCTGCGCCTGCTGCTGGGTTCGGCGTGGCTGTTTCTGATCTCGGCGGAGGCCATTTCCG
>NZ_JAQGFU010000369.1:0-2034 GCF_030078455.1 Klebsiella sp. Ech2A
CGCCCTGATAGCCGCCGAAATGGTAACAGGCATAGTATGCCACCACGCCGATCAGGCTACCGGCAATCAGCGATACCGCGTTCCCCGCTGCATCGCGGAAGCCTTTTATCAGCGCCAGCAGGAAGTTAGCCCAGGCAATACCCATCTGCACCAGCGCTACCAGCCGCACCAGCCCCTGGTACTGCGTATGACCAAACAGCCCCTGGCTAATCGGCGCCGCGGCGAGTAAAAAGATAATCGCCAGCAGCGTCGAAAAGCCCAGCACCATCGAAGAGGAGGTACCGACTACCTTATCCAACTGCCGGCGATCGTCATGATGCTGCGCCACCAGCTTGGTTACGCCGTTGAAAATACCGGCGCCGGCGAGGACGCCAAGCACGGTGACCAGCTGGCGAAAGTTACCGGCCTGGCCTACGCCCGCCGGCCCGAAGGAGACGGCCAGCAGCTTAACCACCAGCAGTCCGGCGCCGATTTTGACCAGGGTGGACGCCGCGGTCCACAGGGAAGCTTTTGCCAGCGACATATCAGGAGAAGTAGCTCAGCAGCGAGTTAATCACCGTCCGCTGGTTGGTCGCCGACAGATTGTAGAACAGCGGCAGGCGCAGCAGGCGCTCGCTCTCCTGGGTGGTAAAGCGGTCTTCGCCGCGGAACTCGCCGAAGTTCTCCCCTGCCGGGCAGCTGTGCAGCGGGATATAGTGGAAGACGGCGAGAATTTCGGCCTCTTTCAGCCACGCGATCAGCCTGCTGCGGTCGTCGATATCCCGCAGCTTGATGTAGAACATATGCGCGTTGTGCCCGCAGTCGGCAGGGACAATCGGCAGCTCGATGCGCCCGGCGCGCGCCAGCGGCAGCAGCGCATCGTAATAGCTCTGCCACAGCGTCAGGCGCTGCTGGTTAATTTTCTCCGCCGCTTCCAGCTGCGCCCACAGATAGGCGGCCTGCAGGTCGGACATCAGATAGCTGGAGCCGATATCGCGCCAGGTGTACTTATCCACCAGACCGCGGAAGAACTGGCTGCGGTTGGTGCCCTTCTCGCGAATGATTTCCGCGCGCTCGACCAGCTGGCGATCGTTGATTAGCGTCGCCCCGCCTTCGCCGCCGGCGGTATAGTTTTTGGTTTCATGGAAGCTAAAGCAGCCGATGTGCCCGATGGTGCCCAGCGCGCGCCCTTTGTAGGTCGACATGACGCCCTGTGCGGCATCCTCCACCACGAACAGGTTATGCCTGCTGGCAATAGCCATGATGGTGTCCATCTCGCAGGCAACGCCGGCATAGTGAACCGGTACAATCGCCCGGGTCTTCTCCGTGATGGCGGCTTCGATCAGCGTTTCATCGATATTCATGGTATCGCGGCGGATATCGACAAAAACAATTTTGGCTCCGCGCAGCACAAAGGCGTTGGCGGTAGAGACGAAGGTATAGCTCGGCATAATGACTTCGTCGCCCGGCTGGATATCCAGCAGCAGCGCCGCCATCTCCAGAGAAGCGGTACAGGACGGGGTCAGCAGCGCTTTTACCGTGCCGAAGCGCTGCTCCATCCACTGCTGACAGCGGCGGGTAAACCCACCGTCGCCGCACAGCTTGCCGCTGCCCATCGCAGACTGCATATAATCAAGCTCGGTTCCCACCACCGGCGGCGCGTTAAATGGAATCATCATGTCACCTGTATAACCAGTACGCGGTGTTTTCCACATTCGCACCGCTGAGAATATAACGTTTAAGCGCGGCGGTATTACCCATCTGGGTCGCCACCCGCAGTGTAGAGAGCCCGCGCGATCCGGCCCAGCTTCGCGCCGCCTGCATCAGCTCAGCGCCGGCGCCGCGACCGGCCAGCAGGCCGATCCGGGCGTCCGTAGCGTTGAGCTGACGCAGGGAGACAAAAGCGCGGATATCGCCGTCGAAGGTGCGAAAAATCAGGCACTGGTTATCAAAGGTCCCCAGCACCGCATTTTCAATCCATTGGGCGTAGAAACGGCCGCTGGCATCAGCGGCATACCACGGCGCGCGAAAGCGGCTGAGGGCAAACGCCTGCGC
>NZ_JAQGFU010000036.1:0-32649 GCF_030078455.1 Klebsiella sp. Ech2A
AGCATGCGCTGCGGGAGCTTCTGGCTGCCGTCCATCGCGATCTGCCAGGTGCGATGCTTTAACGCCGGGTTGCTGAAGCGCTCGAGAAGACCGTCGGCATAGCCCGTCAGATCGACGCCTTCAATAGAGAGCGTCGGCGCCTGTTCATCGAGCATCAGCCGGCGCGCGGCGGCGCGCAGCACCTCATCCTGCATGCAGTCGCTGATATGCGCATTGCCCGCAAGGTAGCCGAGCCACGCGAGGAAAGAGTGGCTGCCGTTGAGCATTCGCAGCTTCATCTGCTCCCAGGGCAGCACGTTGTCGGTCATCTGCACGCCGGCGGTTTCCCACGCCGGGCGGCCGGCGACAAAGTTATCTTCAACCACCCACTGAATAAACGGCTCGCAGCTGATGGCGCAGGGATCTTCGACGCCCAGCGCGGCGCTGATTTCCGCCAGCGACTCGTCGGTGGCGGCGGGAACGATGCGGTCGACCATCGTGCCGGGGAAGCTGACCCGTTCAGCAATCCACTGCGCCAGCTCGGGGCTGCGTTTCTGTGCCATTCCCAGCACGGCGTTTTTCACCACGTGGCCATTGTCGGGAATGTTATCGCAGGAGAGCACGGTAAACGGCGGCAGTCGGCGCTCGCGACGGCGGGCAAGCGCCTCGACCAAAATGCCCGGCACCGACTGCGGCAGCGTCGGGTTATCCAGATCGTGCACGATGCGCGGCTGTTTGAGATCCAGCAACCCGCTTGCCGGGTCGATGCAGTAGCCTTTTTCAGTAATGGTCAGAGAGACGATAGCGACCTGCGGTTCGCAAAACTTCTCGATTATCGCCGGGAGCGAATCGAGTTTAGCGTTCAGGCATTCGTGCACCGCGCCGACCACGATAGCCTTATTGCCCTGCGCCCCTTTCTCCAGCACGGTAAACAGGTGATCCTGCTGGCGGAGCTGGCTCATCAGCCGATCGCCGCTGAACAGACTTATTTCGCAGATCCCCCAGTCGCCGCCGCTGGCGTTTAGCACCCGGTCGGTAAGCAGCGCCTGGTGCGCGCGATGAAAGGCGCCAAACCCAAAGTGCACAATACGCGAGCGCAGCTGGCTGCGATCGTAGCGGGGAAGCTGCACGTCTTCCGGTAGCGTAGCTGTAGCAATAGTCGTCATTCTTTACACACCTGATTAACCAATGATTAACACGGCCAGTGTAAAGTTATATGACAACAAATTAAATTGGTGAGCCGTATTTATACGCTTAGTGTGAGCTGGATCAATCAATTCAGCGGGATAAATTGACCCTCTGGCGGAAGCCTGTATGGTAGTCGTCATTGATGTTCGCATTATTGGTATAACAACTTTAAAGGGGTATAGCGATGGAGCAAACCTGGCGTTGGTACGGACCGAACGATCCGGTATCGCTTGATGATGTACGACAGGCCGGCGCGACGGGCGTGGTTACCGCGTTGCACCATATTCCGAACGGGCAGGTATGGCCCGTTGCAGAGATTAAGCAGCGTCAGGCGCTGCTGGCGGAAAAAGGGCTGACGTGGTCGGTGGTCGAAAGCATCCCGGTGCATGAAGAGATTAAAACCCATAGCGGGCAATATGCAGCCTGGATTGCCAACTACCAGCAGAGCATCCGCAACCTTGCGGCCTGCGGGATCGATACCGTCTGCTACAACTTTATGCCGATCCTCGACTGGACGCGTACCGATCTGGAGTATCAGCTAGCGGACGGCTCGAAGGCGCTGCGCTTTGATCACATCGCTTTTGCCGCCTTTGAGCTGCATATCCTGCAGCGCGCCGGCGCGGAGGCCGACTACAGCGAAGAGGAGCGGCGCCAGGCGCAGGCTTACTTTACGGCGATGAGCGCGGCGGAAGTGGAAAAGCTGACCCGCAATATTATTGCCGGCCTGCCGGGAGCCGAAGAGGGCTACACCCTCGATCGGTTCCGCGCGCGCCTGGCCGAATATGACCATATTAATAAAGCGCAGCTGCGTGAGAATATGGCCGTTTTCCTGCGCGCCATCGTGCCGGTATGTGAAGAGGTGGGCGTGCGCCTGGCCGTTCACCCGGACGATCCGCCGCGTCCAATCCTTGGCCTGCCGCGCATCGTGTCGACCATCGAGGATATGCAGTGGCTGAAAGAGGTTGTTGATAGCATTAACAACGGTTTTACCATGTGTACCGGCTCCTACGGCGTGCGCGCCGACAACGACCTGGTGAAGATGATTGAAACCTTCGGCGATCGTATTCACTTCACCCATCTGCGTTCGACCTGCCGCGAAGAGAACCCAAAAACATTCCACGAGGCGGCGCACCTGAACGGCGACGTCAATATGGTGGCGGTGGTGAATGCGATCCTCAGCGAAGAGCTGCGCCGCAAGCGCGCCGGCGATCTGCGGCCGATCCCGTTCCGCCCGGATCATGGCCATCAGATGCTGGACGATCTGCGTAAGAAAACCAACCCGGGATATTCGGCGATCGGTCGCCTGAAGGGGATGGCGGAAGTGCGCGGCGTTGAGCTGGCGCTGAAGATGACGAAGTACCCGGAACTGCTGTAGGTCACACGGCACGTCGGATAAAAAAATGCCCGTCAGCGGCGATGCTGGCGGGCATTTTTGCGTTGATTATCGGTGATTAAGCCGCCGTTCGATTAGTCGGCGCGGCCCATATAGCGGCTCTCTTCGATATGGATACGAATGCGTTCGCCCGAGCTCAGGTATTCAGGAACCTGCACCACGAGGCCGGTGCTCAGGGTTGCCGGTTTGTTGCGCGCGCTGGCGGATGCGCCCTTGATGCCCGGTGCGGTTTCAACAATCTCCAGATCGACGGTCTGCGGCAGCTCCAGCGCCAGCAGCTGGCCGTCCCAGGTTAGAACCTGCATGTCCGGCATGCCGCCTTCCGGAATAAACAGCAGCTCTTCTTCAATCTGCTCTTTGGTGAAGATATACGGGGTGTAATCTTCTTTATCCATAAACACGTATTCGTTGCCGTCGACGTAGGAGAAGTCAACGTAGCGGCGGGTCAGGGTCACGGTATCGACAATGTCGTCGCCCTTAAAGCGTTCTTCAACCTTCAGACCGGTACGTACGTCGGCGAAACGCATTTTGTACAGCGTTGCTGCGCCACGGGCGCTCGGTGACTGAATATCAATATTTTTTACAATCAGCAGCTTGCCGTTGTAATTCAGCACCATACCTTTTTTAATTTCATTCGCTCTTGGCATTGCGGTAATCCTGTAACTTAAAGGGTCAAAATATCGCGTAAAACTACTCGCGCCGGGGCTTTCAGGCAAGTGGAATTCGCGCGTTTTGCTATCTTCGGATAAAACGTTTAGGCTGCGTCTGAAAAAGCACCGTTAAGAGAGCCATCTATGGAATGTCGTACTGACTGCGGTGCCTGCTGTATCGCCCCCTCTATCTCATCCCCGATCCCCGGCATGCCTGACGGCAAGCCCGCGAACACGCGCTGCGTCCAGCTGTCGGCGGGCAACCTGTGCAATATCTTTGGCTCCCCGCTGCGCCCCAAGGTTTGCGGCAGCCTGCAGCCGGAGCGCGAGATGTGCGGAACCCGGCGCGATGAGGCAATGGCGTACCTTATTCATCTCGAACGGCTCACCGCCGGCTAGCGGCGCCGTTTTATCCCCGCGGCTTAAATATCCCTGATGCGCCACAGGCACAGCTGGGCGATCGCCCCCATGCCGAGCGCGATCCAGAATACCGCGTGATAGCTCCAGATCTCGGCGACCACGCCGGCCAGCGACCCGGCAATAATCCAGCCGACGCGGATGGTATTCGCATACAGCGTGGTCGCTGCACCCGCCTGACCCGGCATTAAATCCTGAAAATAGAGCATGCCGATTCCCGCGAGGATGCCAATAAAAATGGCGTTCAGCAGCTGTAAAGCCAGCAGCAGCCCGGGCGTGTGGGCCAGCAGCATGCCGACGTAAAACAGCAGCCCGGCGACGGCGGCCACGCGCATCAGAAAACGCTTGCCGAAACGGCGGGCGTAATAGCCGGCGATCAGCATCGTCGGAATTTCAAGACCGGCGGCGGCGCCCATCATTAATCCGGCCAGCTTCTCCGGCAGGCGCAGCTCATTAATGATATAGAGCGGCATATTAATGATGTAGAGGCTGTTGATCCCCCACATCAGGGTGCAGACGCTGAACAGCAGCAGCGCGTCGCGGCGATGGGTGCGCGGCGCTTCCAGCTGGCCCGACGCCGCCCTCGGCTCTTTGCGCATGCTGGGCAGAAAGAACCACACTATCGCCCCGCAGAATACGAAGGCGACGGCGGCGCTGAGGTACATCACGGTAAAGCCGAAGCCCATCGCCAGCGCGTAGGCCAGCGGCGGGCCGATCACCCATGCCAGCGACACCTGGGCGCGCAGAATCGAGCTGAACATCACCGCCTCGCGGCCGGTTTTATCCGCATGCTCGCGGGCAAGGGCGAACATCTGCGGGTTGGCGGTGGAGCCGAAGCTGCTGAGGAATACCCCGACGAAAAGCAGAACAAAGTAGCTGCGGTTCCATGCAAACAGCAGGCAGGCCAGCACGCCCAGCAGGCAGCAGAAGACGATCAGCTGCTTACGATCCCCACGGCGGTCCGAGCGGCCGGCGAGAAACTGGCTTACCAGAATGCCGATGACCGCGCTGCCGGTAAAAAAGAAGCCGACCATAGCCGGGCGCACGTGCACTTCATTGGTCAAAAACAGGCTCAGGGTGGGCGTTTGCAACGCGCCGGCAATCCCGGTCAGAAAGGCGACTATCAGGAAGGCGGAAGAGGTTAAATCGAACCCGCGTCGGGGAAGGGCGGCGCTGCTGTTTTGCATGTGCGGTTATCTGTGGTTTCAGGAGTCGCGAAGTTTACGCCGCCCGTCAGAAAATGAACAGTAGTATGGCACTAATAAATCAAAAAGGCGTTTCAAAAAGTTGCGTTCAGCAAAATGCTGAAGCTGAGGTCGTTCTTGCGGTACGACTTCAGCAAAAATGTGCGGTATCTCTAACTTCTGTTATCAGGTTGGTAACTTATCTTGCGCGGTGATTAAGAAAGGTACAGACTCATTGAAACGTTTCAGCGTCATTCAGGTGTTTCTTCAGCAGCACGGTGACGGTTTTTTTCACCAGGCAGCTGAAACGATTCAACTCAGCAGGAGAGGAGATCCATGTTCCAGTTATCTGTGCAGGATATTCATCCCGGCCAGCAGGCCGGTAATAAAGAAGAGGCAATTCGGCAGGTTGCTTCTGCGCTGGTAAGCGCAGGCAACGTGGCGGAAGGCTACGTTAACGGGATGCTGGCGCGCGAGCAGCAGACCTCTACTTTCCTTGGTAACGGGATTGCAATTCCGCACGGTACCACCGACACGCGCGACCAGGTGCTGAAAACCGGCGTTCAGGTCTATCAGTTCCCGCAGGGCGTGACTTGGGGGGAAGGGCAGACGGCCTATGTTGCCATCGGTATCGCCGCCAGTTCTGATGAACATCTCGGGCTACTGCGTCAGCTGACGCACGTGCTAAGCGATGATTCTGTCGCCGAGCAGCTCAGGTCTGCCACCACGGCGGAAGAGCTGCGCGCCCTGCTGATGGGTGAAAAGCAGAGCGAGATGCTGAAGCTGGATAACGACACGCTGAGCCTCGATATCGCCGCCAGCGATCTGCTGACCCTGCAGGCGCTGAACGCCGCGCGGCTGAAAGAAGCCGGCGCCGTTGACGCCGCGTTCGTCAGCCGCACCATTAACGATAAGCCGCTGAACCTGGGTCAGGGCATCTGGCTGAACGACAGCGCGGAAGGCAACCTGCGCAGCGCCGTTGCCGTGAGCCGTGCCGCCAGCGCATTTACCGCCGATGACCAGCCGGTCTCTCTGCTGATTACCGTCGCCATGGCCGACGAGCAGCCGACCGCGGTGCTCGGTCGCCTGAGCAATCTGCTGATTGATAAAAAAGCTGACCGTCTGCTGAAGGCCGACAGCGCCACGCTGCTGGCGCTGCTGACCAGCGATGATGCGATTGCCGAGGACGTGCTGAGCGCTGAATTTGTCGTGCGCAACGAGCACGGGCTGCACGCGCGTCCGGGCACTATGCTGGTTAATACCATCAAACAGTTTTCCAGCGACATTACCGTCACCAACCTCGACGGTTCCGGCAAGCCGGCCAACGGCCGCAGCCTGATGAAGGTCGTGGCGCTGGGAGTGAAAAAAGGTCACCGTCTGCGCTTTACCGCCCAGGGTGAAGATGCGCAACAGGCGCTGGATGCGATTGGCGAAGCTATCGCCGCAGGCCTTGGGGAGGGCGCATAAATGAGCAGACGTGTAGCAACGATTACTTTAAACCCGGCATACGATCTGGTGGGTTTCACCCCGGAAGTTGAGCGCGGCGAAGTCAACCTCGTCCGCACCACTGGCCTGCACGCGGCCGGAAAAGGCATCAACGTCGCCAAGGTTCTGAAAGACCTCGGTATTGACGTCACCGTCGGCGGCTTCCTCGGGAAAGATAACCAGGACGGTTTTCAGCAGCTGTTTAGCGAGCTGGGAATTGCCAACCGTTTTCAGGTTGTGCAGGGCCGTACCCGCATTAACGTCAAGCTGACGGAAAAAGACGGCGAAGTCACCGACTTTAACTTCTCCGGCTTCGAGGTCACTCAGGGTGACTGGGAGCGCTTCGTCAATGATTCCCTGAGCTGGCTGGGTCAGTTCGACATGGTTTGCGTCAGCGGCAGCCTGCCGTCAGGCGTCAGCCCTGAGGCCTTCACCGACTGGATGATTCGCCTGCGCAGCCAGTGCCCGTGCATTATTTTCGATAGCAGCCGCGAAGCGCTGGTTGCCGGCCTGAAGGCGGCACCGTGGTTAGTGAAGCCAAACCGCCGCGAGCTGGAGATTTGGGCCGGCCGCAAGCTGCCTGAAATGAAAGACGTGATTGACGCCGCCCACGCGCTGCGCGAGCAGGGGATTGCCCACGTGGTTATCTCGCTGGGTGAAGAGGGCGCGCTGTGGGTTAACGCCTCCGGCGAATGGATTGCCAAGCCGCCTTCAGTCGAAGTGGTCAGCACCGTTGGCGCCGGCGATTCTATGGTTGGCGGCCTGATTTACGGCCTGCTGATGCGTGAATCCAGCGAGCATACTCTGCGCCTGGCCACGGCCGTTGCGGCCCTGGCGGTGAGCCAGAGCAACGTTGGTATTACCGATCGTACCCAGTTGGCCGCAATGATGGCGCGCGTCGACTTACAACCGTTTAATTGACAGCAGGAGAGGCATAATGAAAACGCTGCTGATTATTGATGCCGGACTCGGACAGGCTCGCGCCTATATGGCGAAAACCCTGCTGGGCACCGCGGCGCAAAAAGCGCAACTCGAACTGATTGATAACCCGAACGATGCGGAGCTGGCTATCGTCCTCGGCTCAGCGCTGCCTGCTGACAGCGCGCTGAACGGTAAAAAGGTGTACCTCGGTGATATTAACCGCGCCGTTGCCCACCCGGAGCTGTTCCTCGGCGAGGCGAAAAGCCATGCCACTCCTTACGCCGCGCCGGCCGCGGCGCCCGCTGCGGCCAGCGGCCCGAAACGCATTGTCGCCGTGACCGCCTGCCCAACCGGCGTGGCGCATACCTTTATGGCCGCAGAGGCTATCGAAACCGAAGCGAAAAAACGCGGCTGGTGGGTGAAGGTTGAAACGCGCGGCTCCGTCGGCGCGGGCAATGCGATCACGCCAGAAGAGGTGGCGCAGGCCGATCTGGTTATCGTTGCTGCGGATATTGAAGTTGACCTGGCGAAGTTTGCCGGTAAGCCAATGTATCGCACGACGACCGGCCTGGCGCTGAAGAAGACCGCCCAGGAGTTTGAAAAGGCGCAGCTGGAAGCCAAACCGTATCAGCCTTCCGGGCAGAGCGGACAGCAGGCGGATAGCGCGAAGAAAGAGGGCGGCGGCGCCTATCGCCACCTGCTGACCGGCGTCTCCTACATGCTGCCGATGGTGGTGGCGGGCGGCCTGTGTATCGCGCTCTCCTTCGCCTTCGGGATTAAAGCATTTGAAGTGAAGGATACGCTGGCGGCGGCGCTGATGCAGATCGGCGGCGGTTCAGCCTTTGCGCTGATGGTTCCGGTGCTGGCGGGCTTTATTGCCTTCTCCATCGCCGACCGTCCGGGCCTGACGCCGGGTCTTATCGGCGGTATGCTGGCGGTGAGCGGCGGTTCCGGCTTTATCGGCGGGATCATCGCGGGCTTCCTCGCCGGCTACGTGGCTAAGCTTATCAGCAAGAAGCTGAAACTGCCGCCGAGCATGGAAGCGCTGAAACCGATTCTGATCATTCCGCTGGTTTCCAGCCTGATTGTCGGTCTGGCGATGATCTACCTGATCGGCAAGCCGGTTGCCGGTATCCTGGCGGGCCTGACCCACTGGCTGCAAACTATGGGGACGGCTAACGCGGTCCTGCTGGGAGCCATCCTTGGGGCAATGATGTGTACCGATATGGGCGGTCCGGTGAACAAAGCGGCGTACGCCTTTGGCGTCGGGCTGCTGAGTACCCAGACCTACGCGCCGATGGCGGCGATTATGGCGGCGGGTATGGTTCCACCGCTGGCGATGGGTATCGCCACGCTGGTTGCGCGCAACAAGTTTGACAAAGGCCAGCGCGAAGGCGGTAAAGCGGCCCTGGTTCTCGGACTGTGCTTCATCTCCGAAGGGGCCATTCCGTTCGCCGCCCGTGACCCGATGCGCGTTCTGCCATGCTGTATCGTCGGTGGGGCGGTAACCGGTGCCATCTCCATGGCCATTGGTGCCAAACTGATGGCGCCGCACGGCGGTCTGTTTGTTCTGCTGATCCCTGGCGCCATTACGCCGGTGCTCGGCTACCTGCTGGCGATTGTTGCCGGTACGCTGGTTGCCGGTCTCTCCTACGCGGTGCTGAAGCGTCCGGAAGTGCAGGCGGTTGAAAAAGCGGCCTGAGTGAAACCTTGATAAGCAAAAGGGCCGATAATTCGGCCCTTTCTTTTTTTAGCCGTTAGGATTATCCCGGCATCGACCTCAGGCCGAGGCTTCCGCCGTTTGCTGCGCCCGCAGCCAGGCAATCTCTTCCGCCCAGATATCGGGATTCACGGTCTCAAGGATCAGCGGAATACCGTCAAAACGACTGTCCTGCATGATCCAGCGGAAAGCGTCGTGGCCGATATTGCCTTCGCCGAGGCTGTGGTGGCGGTCGACGCGGCTGCCGAAGGTGCTTTTGGCATCGTTGAGGTGCATCCCGCGCAGGTATTTGAAGCCGACGATGCGCTCGAAGTCGGCAAAGGTTTTCTCACACTCTTCGGCGCTGCGCAGATCGTATCCGGCGGCAAAGGCGTGACAGGTGTCAATGCATACGCCGACGCGGGATTTATCCTCCACGCCGTCGATAATGGCGGCCAGATGTTCAAACTTAAACCCAAGATTGCTGCCCTGGCCGGCGGTGTTTTCGATAACTGCGGTCACGCCTGCGGTTTTTTCCAGCGCGATATTGATCGAGCGGGAAATGCGCGCCAGGCACTCCTCTTCCGCTATCTGCTGCAGATGGCTGCCGGGATGGAAGTTCAGCAGCGTTAGCCCCAGCTGCTGGCAGCGGGTCAGCTCATCAATAAAGGCTTCACGGGATTTTTCCAGCGCCTCTTCGACCGGGTGGCCGAGGTTGATCAGATAGCTATCGTGCGGCAGGATTTGCCCGGGAGCGAAACGGTATTTTTCGCAGGCGGCTTTGAATTCAGCAATGGTTTCGTCGCTCAGCGGCGCGGCGCGCCACTGGCGCTGGTTCTTGGTGAAGAGGGCGAAGGCGGTCGCACCGATTTCGGCTGCGCGAATGGCGGCATTGGCCACTCCGCCGGAGGCGCTGACGTGCGCTCCAATATATTTCATAAAAAACTCCAGTTAAGCCGCTGCGGGGTGGGTAATGATAGCGGCTTAACCGAAGAGTTACATCATCCTTAACATAGCCGTCATACTTCAGGCCATCAGGGCGTGAACCGCCAGGTTAATCGCGCTGCCGCCGACAATCAGCCAGACGAACAGCATTAATGCCATCAGCAGCGGTTTGGCGCCGGCTTTTTTCAGCGCGCTAACGTGAGTGGTCAACCCCAGCGCGGCCATCGCCATCGCCAGCAGCACGGTATCGAGCGTCACCAGCGCGTCGACCGCCGCTTTTGGCAGCAGGTGGAAGGAGTTAAATACCGCCACCAGGATGAACATAATGGCAAACCACGGGATGGTGATTTTGCTTTTCTCACCGCTGCCGGCCGGGGCCAGCTGCTTAACGCGGGCGGCGAGGAACAGCAGGAACGGTGCCAGCATCATGACGCGCAGCATTTTGGCAATCACCGCCGCGTTCTCAGCGTCCGGGCTCACCGCATGGCCTGCCGCAACCACCTGCGCCACTTCATGCATGGTCGAGCCCATATAGATGCCGTAGGCTTCCGGCGTAAACCAGTGCGCCAGCAGCGGATACATCGCCGGATAGAGGAAGATAGCCAGGGTGCCGAAAATCACCACCGTGGCCACGGCGACGGTCACCTTGCTGGCCTCGGCCTTCACCACCGGTTCCGTTGCCAGAATCGCCGCCGCGCCGCAGATGCTGCTGCCGGCGCCAATCAGCCAGCTGGTGTGCTTATCCAGGCCGAAGATTTTCTGCCCGAGGATGCAGGCGATAAAAAAGGTGCTGGTCAGCGTCAGAACGTCAATGGCAATGCCGCTCACGCCAACGTCGGCAATCTGCGCGAACGTCAGGCGAAAGCCGTATAAAATAATACCGAGACGCAGCAGATGCTGTTTGGCAAAGATCACGCCGCCGTCGCAGGGCTGCCATATTTTGGGATAGAGCGTATTGCCGACGACCATGCCGAACAGGATGGCCAGCGTCAGGGCGCTGAAGCCGGCGCCGGCGATAGCGGGAAAGCTGCCCGCCCAGAGCGCTGCGCCGGTCACCACGGCGGTAAGCGCCAGCCCTGGGACAAAATGCCACAGCGTGCGATGTTTTATCGGTAAAGTGAGTGCTGTCATAACCTTCTCCTTTGTCTGCGTAAAGATTACGACGCGCTGGTTTAAATATAAAATTGATTATATATTTATAATCAATCGTAATAAGTGGTAAACAAGCCTCTTCGCGGCTCGGTACGGCGCTACGCGCCGATGGTCGGGACGGCGAAGAGTGATGTCGGATAGACGAGCAAGGAAGGGTTATGCATATCACGCTACGGCAGCTGGAAGTGTTTGCTGAAGTTCTCAAGAGCGGTTCAACCACCCAGGCGTCGCAAATGCTGGCGCTTTCGCAGTCGGCGGTCAGCGCGGCGCTGACCGATCTGGAAGGGCAGCTGGGCGTGCAGCTTTTCGATCGCGTCGGCAAGCGGCTGGTGGTCAACGAGCACGGCAGGCTGCTCTATCCGCGCGCGCTGGCGCTGCTGGAACGTGCCGTTGAAATCGAGCAGCTGTTTCGCGGCGATAACGGCGCGATCCGCGTTTATGCCAGCAGCACTATCGGCAACTATATATTGCCGGAAATCATTGCCCGCTACCGCCGCGATTTTCCCGATCTGCCGCTGGAGCTGAGCGTCGGCAACAGCCAGGACGTGATTAACGCCGTGGCCGATCTGCGGGTGGATATCGGTCTGATTGAGGGGCCGTGCCACGCGGCGGATATCATCGCCGAACCCTGGCTGGCGGACGAGCTGGTGGTGTTTGCCGCTCCCGGATCGCCGCTGCTGGAGGGCGAAGTGACGCTGCAGCGGCTGGCGGAGGCGCCGTGGATCCTGCGCGAGCACGGCTCGGGCACCCGAGAGATTGTCGACTATTTACTGCTATCGCATCTGCCGGCGTTTCAGCTGGGGATGGAGCTTGGCAACTCTGAGGCGATCAAGCATGCGGTACGTCACGGCCTCGGGATCAGCTGCCTTTCGCGGCGGGTGATCGCCGAACAGCTGGAGGTGGGATCGCTGGTTGAGCTGAGCGTGCCGCTGCCGCCGTTAACCCGCACCCTGTGGCGGATCCATCATCGCCAGAAGCATATTTCCAAAGCGTTACAGCGCTTTCTGCGCTACTGCGAGGTGTGAAAATGGTGGATCCAGCGCGCTCGCCTGAAGAGGGGCGGGTGATTATTGCTGGCAATTCCGCGATTTAGTGCTTTACTAATAATCCATGTTCGATCATGAACCTCTCTTATAACTTTGTATTTGTACCGGATGGATCGCCGATCGTCTGCTACAATCTCGCCTCGTTTTTTTGATGGATAGCATTTTCACATGGTTTCGGATACTAAAACCACAGAAGCGCCCGGCCTACGCCGTGAACTGAAGGCGCGTCACTTGACCATGATCGCTATTGGCGGTTCCATCGGTACAGGTCTTTTCGTTGCATCCGGTGCAACTATTTCCCAGGCAGGCCCCGGCGGCGCGCTGCTTTCTTATATTCTGATCGGTCTGATGGTCTATTTCCTGATGACCAGCCTTGGCGAGCTGGCGGCGTTTATGCCGGTGTCCGGCTCCTTTGCCACCTACGGTCAGAACTATGTTGAAGAGGGCTTCGGCTTCGCGCTGGGCTGGAACTACTGGTATAACTGGGCGGTGACCATCGCCGTTGACCTCGTTGCCTCGCAGCTGGTCATGACCTACTGGTTCCCCGACGCCCCGGGCTGGATCTGGAGCGCGCTGTTCCTCGGCATAATGTTCCTGCTGAACTGGATCTCGGTCAAAGGCTTCGGTGAAGCAGAGTACTGGTTCTCGCTGATCAAGGTCGCCACCGTCATCATCTTTATTGTTGTTGGCGTGATGATGATCGTCGGCATCTTTGAAGGCGCACAGCCGGCGGGCTGGAGCAACTGGGGTATCGACGATGCGCCGTTTGCCGGCGGCTTTGCGGCGATGATTGGTGTGGCGATGATCGTCGGCTTCTCGTTCCAGGGCACCGAGCTTATCGGCATCGCTGCGGGTGAATCAGAAAACCCGGAGAAGAACATTCCGCGCGCCGTGCGCCAGGTGTTCTGGCGTATTCTGCTGTTCTACGTGTTCGCGATTTTAATCATCAGCCTGATTATCCCTTATACCGATCCGAGCCTGCTGCGTAACGACGTGAAGGATATCTCCGTCAGTCCGTTTACCCTGGTGTTCCAGCATGCGGGTCTGCTGTCTGCGGCGGCGATCATGAACGCGGTGATCCTGACGGCGGTGCTGTCGGCGGGCAATTCCGGAATGTACGCCTCCACGCGTATGCTCTACACCCTGGCCTGCGATGGCAAAGCGCCGCGTATCTTCGCTAAGCTGTCGCGCGGCGGCGTGCCGCGTAACGCGCTGTATGCCACCACCGTCGTGGCGGCGCTGTGCTTCCTGAGCTCAATGTTTGGCAACCAGACCGTTTACCTGTGGCTGCTGAATACCTCAGGGATGACCGGCTTTATCGCCTGGCTGGGGATCGCCATCAGCCACTATCGTTTCCGCCGCGGCTACGTGCTGCAGGGCAACGATATCAACGATCTGCCGTATCGTTCCGGGTTCTTCCCGCTTGGGCCGATCTTCGCCTTTGTCCTGTGCCTGATTATCACTCTCGGCCAGAACTACGAAGCGTTCCTGAAAGACACCATTGACTGGGGCGGCGTGGCGGCAACCTATATCGGTATTCCGCTGTTCCTGGTTATCTGGTTTGGCTATAAGCTTGCCAAAGGCACCCGTTTTGTCCGCTATAGCGAAATGAAGTTCCCGCAGCGTTTTAAGCAGTAGCGTTATTGATTGCGCCATAAAAAAACCCCGGATTCCCGGGGTTTTTTTCGTCATTAGATAATCAGAATCAGATAATCAGAAGCTATAGGTCAGGCCCACGGTATAGCGGCGGCCGTCGAGTACGGTATCGTAGGTATCGTAAGCAATCTGCTTATCGAGAACGTTATACACCCCGGCGGAAACCAGCAGGTTTTTGTTGGCGTTGTAGCGTAAGCCCAGATCGACCTGCGTATAGGACGGCGTGCCTTGAGACATCGAGGTACGGCTCAGATACTCTGAGGTTTTCCCGCGGAAGTTCAAACGACTCCAGAAACCGACGTCAGGCGTGGCCTGCCAGTCCAGGGTGGTGTTGAACATGTTTTTCGGCATTTTATTTAAAGGCTTACCGGAGAACTGGCCGCTTTTTTGCTCTGACTGGGTATAGGTATAGTTCGCCGTCCAGTTCAGATCGCGAGTTATCTTCCAGCCGAAGGTTGATTCCACGCCGCGCATGTTAGCCTTGTCGACGTTGACGCGATCGCTAACGAAATCATAGCTGGTATTGCCGATGGTGCAGGCCGGGTCGGACTTGCTGCTACAGCGACGAACTTCGGTAATTTTATTTTTGAAGTCGGTGTTGAATAGCGTCAGGCCGGCGTTGAGGTTGTCGTTGTTATCCCACAGTAAAGCAATCTCTTCGCTCAGGCTTTTTTCCGGCTTCAGGTCCGGGTTACCGACGATAATACCGTCAAGACGGCCGCCGCCGGTGACCTGGCCCCAGTTGGCGGAGGACTGACGGAGATCCGGCGCGCGGTAGCCAGCGGAAACGCCGCCTTTCAGCGTCCACTGTTCGGCAAGATGCCATACGCCATAGCCGCGCGGCGTCCAGTTGGTGCCGTAGTTTTCATCTTTATCCATGCGCAGGCCGCCGGTGAGCGTAAAGCTCTCGGTCATCGCCCATTCGTCTTCCGCAAACAGCGCCCAGCTCCAGCGAGTCAGCTTACTTAGTCCATCCGCCGCTTCCAGCTGGTTGCCTTTATCGCTGAGCTTCTCATAGCGATACTGGCCGCCCAGCGTCAGGGTGTGATCGCCAAGGAAGACCTGATTCTGGTTATTGAGCGTCGTGTTGTACGACTTCATTTTGCGCCCGGGGTTGTTGGTCTCTTCCTGCTGGGCATAGCTGGTGGTGTTGAAGTGCTCATAGTAGCCGCTATGGGTCAGCGAGTAGGTGGTGTGTTCGTAGCGGGATTCGCTTTTGCTGTTTGGCTTACAGACGTCGCCGCGGCAGCTCTCCTCCGCCATCGACATTCCCGGCGTGCTGTTGCGGTCCTGCAGTTCGCGCGCATAGTCGAGATCGAAGTCGTTTTTGTCGTCAGGCGTGAAGTTCAGCGTGACGCCGCCGTTGCGCATTTTCTGCTCATTGAAGCCGTTTTCGATTTTATCTTCCGCGCGGCGGGAGAGCAGGCCGGTGACTTTCGCCCCCAGTAGCCCGTCAATCAGCGGGCCAGAAGCGTAGACGTTGGTCTGGAACAGATCGCCAGAATCATTGTTTTCCTGGAACGTTGCGTCGCCGTGCAGCGAGCCTGTCCAGGCTTTGGTGTTCGAGATTTTTTTGGTAATGACGTTAATCACCCCGCCCATGGCATCGGAGCCATAGAGTGAGGACATTGGTCCGCGGATAACTTCGATCCGTTCAATGGACTCCAGAGGCGGCAGCCAGCCCTGTTCGATTCCCGAGTTATCGCTGTTTGGGCGGGTGCTGCGGGTGCTGACGCGCTTGCCGTTCACGAGGAAAAGGGTGTACTGGGATGACATGCCGCGGATGCTGATATCGCTGCTGCTTCCGCCACCTGTGACCACCACACCGGGGACGTCTTTTAGCGCATCGGTAACGTCGCGGTAGGCCTTATCTTCAATCTGCTGTTTGGATATTACGGAGATTGAGGCCGGCGCATTCTGGATTTTTTGTTCAAAACCGGTGGCCGTCACGACCATGGTGTCTGAATCAGCTGCGTGAACAAGCGGTGAGATGGTGGCTGCGTAAATGGCAGCGGCCAGTACCTTAACGCGAGGTATAGTCATTTTTACATTCCATTTCAATGAATAAATCTCCATCGGGATAACCCTGAGAACCGTATTTATTTGTCTTGTAAGAACTCTGAATGATGGAGAGAAGAAGGAGGGATTGTACAAAAAAATGTTTTTTTGTAAACATTAATGATAATTGAAATCATTTGTATTTACTTTGTAATGAGATAAATGATTTTAAAATCAGAAGGATAGAAGTGTGTAAAGGTGGAGGGCATCAGCCCTCCTGTTTTATTTGATGAGATATTGGGCGTGAAAACGCAGATGGTCTTCGATAAAGGAAGCAATAAAGTAGTAGCTATGATCGTAGCCGGGTTGAATTCTCAGGGTCAGCGGCCACGCCTTTTGACGCGCAACTTCGGCCAGCACCGCCGGCTGCAGCTGCTGGGCGAGGAACGAATCGCTGTCGCCCTGATCGATAAGCGTGGGGATCGCGTCGCTGGCCTGGCTTGCCTGCATCAATGCACAGCTGTCCCACGCCTGCCAGCTGGCTTCGTCGGCGCCCAAATAGGCGCTAAACGCTTTTTGCCCCCACGGCACCTGGGCAGGGTTAACGATCGGCGCAAAGGCCGACACGCTGGCGAAACGGCCAGGGTTCTTCAGTGCTATAATAAGCGCACCGTGACCGCCCATTGAGTGGCCGCTGATTGCGCAGCGATCGCTGACGTTAAACTGCGCGCTAATCAGCTGCGGCAGCTCGTCGCGAAGATAATCGTACATGCGAAAATGCGCGGACCACGGCGCTTCGGTGGCGTTGAGATAAAACCCCGCGCCTTTGCCCAGATCGTAGGCGCTATCGTCGGCGACGCTATCGCCGCGCGGGCTGGTATCCGGCATCACCAGGACCAGGCCTAGCTCGGCCGCGATGCGCTGAGCGCCGGCTTTGGTGGTAAAGTTCTCATCGTTGCAGGTCAGGCCGGAGAGCCAGTACACAACCGGCGGCGGCGCGGTATCGCGCTGCGGGGGTAAGAAGATGCTGAACGTCATTGAACAGTTCAGCGTGGTGGAGTCATGTCGCCAGCGTTGCTGCCGACCTTCATAACAGCGATGCTCTTCAAGCAATTCCATGCCGGGCTCCTCAGAAAAGGGGATACGCGAGTCTGCAGACCCTACTTTACGGATATAAGCGGTAGCGGCCGCGGGATGATTCTGCGTATGTGGACGTAATTTTTCATCATACAGATATTTCATACACTCGTGAGCAACTTTCACTTCCTCCTTTCGGGAACATATTGCATCATTAATGCAACTTTTAGCCAACATGCTCCGGCGGCTGTGCTATTGAGAATGACGCAAAGTCGTTCTTTTATTCGGGAAGTGGCAACTGGCGGGCGTTAGACGATTGACAGGCGCGACGTGGAAGAGGTGAGACCGGAAGCGCACTATCAATAGGTAACGCAAATTTCAATAATTATCGTTTCGGCTACTAGATTATGTGCGCTACCTCACGCACAATGCATGCAAACTTTGCCCTCAGAAGAGCAAAGAGCGCCACACCTGCAGGAGAACATAAATGTCATCACTGAGCAAAGAAGCCATACTCGTTCATGAAGCGCTGGTCGCTCGTGGGCTGGAGACGCCGTTGCGTCCGCCAGTACAAGAAATAGATAATGAAACTCGCAAGCGTCTGATTGCCGGACACATGACTGAGATTATGCAGCTGCTGAATCTTGATCTTAGTGATGACAGTCTGATGGAAACCCCGCATCGCATCGCTAAAATGTATGTCGATGAGATCTTTTCCGGACTGGACTACGCCAGGTTCCCCAAAATCACCGTCATCGAGAACAAGATGCAGGTTGATGAAATGGTTACCGTGCGCGATATCACCCTGACCAGCACCTGCGAACACCACTTCGTGACGATTGATGGTAAAGCGACGGTTGCCTATATTCCGAAAGATTCGGTCATTGGCCTGTCGAAAATCAACCGCATCGTGCAGTTCTTCTCCCAGCGCCCGCAGGTGCAGGAGCGCCTGACGCAGCAGATTTTAACCGCGCTGCAGACCCTGCTGGGCACCAGCAACGTGGCGGTATCGATTGATGCGGTGCATTACTGCGTGAAGGCGCGCGGTATTCGCGATGCAACCAGCGCCACCACAACCACCTCGCTGGGCGGCCTGTTTAAATCCAGCCAGAATACCCGCCAGGAGTTCCTGCGCGCCGTACGTCACCACAGCTAAAATCGGAGCAGGGTACATGGAAAGAAACGTCACGCTGGACTTCGTTCGTGGCGTCGCCATCCTGGGTATTCTGCTGCTGAATATTAACGCCTTCGGCCTGCCGAAGGCGGCCTATCTCAACCCGGCGTGGTCCGGGAGCCTCTCCGTCAGCGACGCCTGGACCTGGGCCATTCTCGACCTGCTGGCGCAGGTGAAATTTCTGACCCTCTTTGCCCTGCTGTTTGGCGCCGGGCTGCAGATGCTGCTGCCTCGCGGCAAGCGCTGGATCCAGTCGCGGCTGACGCTGCTGGCGATGCTGGGATTTATCCACGGACTCTTTTTCTGGGATGGCGATATCCTGCTGGCCTATGCGCTGGTGGGGCTGGTGGCCTGGAGAATGATTCGCGATGCGCATCACCTCAAATCCCTGTTTAATACCGGCGTGATGCTGTACGTCATCGGCGTGGCGGTGCTGGTGCTGCTTGGCGTCATTTCCGGCAATGCGCCGAATCGCTCCTGGGTGCCCGACGCGGCAAATTTACAGTATGAGCAGTACTGGAAGCTGAACGGCGGCTTCGAAGCGATAAGCAATCGCGCGGATATGCTGTCGGATAACCTGCTGGCGCTTGGCGCGCAGTACGGCTGGCAGCTGGCGGGAATGATGCTGATGGGCGCCGCCCTGATGCGCAGCGGCTGGCTAAAAGGGCAGTTCAGCCTCAGCCACTACCGGCGTACCGGCTTCCTGCTGGTCATCGCCGGAATGGCGGTGAATATCCCGGCGATTTTCGCCCAGTGGTATCTCGCCTGGGATCCCCGCTGGTGCGCGTTCCTGCTGCAGGCGCCGCGCGAGCTCGGCGCGCCGCTGCAAACCATTGGCTACGCTTCCCTGGCGTGGGGCTTCTGGCCCTGGCTGTGTAAGCTGCGGCTGGTGACCGCCATTGCCTGCGTCGGGCGCATGGCGCTGACCAACTACCTGCTACAAACCCTCATCTGCACCACGCTCTTTTACCACCTTGGCCTGTTTATGAAGTTCGACCGCCTGCAGCTGCTGGCCTTCGTCGTTCCGGTTTGGGCGGTAAACCTCATATTCTCACTCTTCTGGCTGCGTCATTTCCGCCAGGGCCCGGTTGAATGGCTGTGGCGTCAGCTCACCCTGCGGGCCTCAGGGACATCATTAAAGAACACATCCAGATAACGATCTCGATCACAATCGTTAACAAAATGAATGTAAGCGTTTTCAGGCGTGTGACCTCACTCACGTAGCGCGCCGCGCGTCGCTGCCAGAATAGCCACCTTGCTGAACACAGGAGGTGGGTGTGACGTATTGCAATTCTCTACAGGTCGGTGAGCATGATCACCATTCGTGATGTCGCCCGTCAGGCGGGGGTTTCCGTCGCGACGGTCTCGCGCGTGCTGAATAATAGCGCGCTGGTGAGCCCGGATACGCGCGAAAGCGTAATGAAAGCGGTAACGCAGCTGGGCTACCGGCCCAACGCCAACGCGCAGGCGCTGGCGACGCAGGTCAGCGATACCATCGGCGTGGTGGTGATGGACGTATCGGATGCCTTTTTCGGCGCGCTGGTGAAGGCGGTGGATACCGTGGCCCAGCAGCATCAGAAATACGTGCTGATCGGCAACAGCTACCACGAGGCGGAAAAAGAGCGTAACGCCATCGAAGTGCTGATCCGCCAGCGCTGTTCGGCGCTGATCGTGCACTCCAAGGCGCTGAGCGACGAGGAGCTCGGCGATTTCATGCAGCATATTCCGGGGATGGTGCTGATCAACCGCATTGTGCCCGGCTACGCGCACCGCTGCGTTGGTCTGGACAACGTCAGCGGGGCGCTGATGGCGACGCGGATGCTGCTCAACCACGGCCACCAGCGGATCGGCTATCTCTCCTCAAATCACGGCATTGAGGATGACTCTCTGCGCCGGGAGGGGTGGTTCAGGGCGTTACAGGAACAAAGCATTATTGCCCCCGACAGCTGGGTAGGCTCCGGTTCGCCGGACATGCAGGGCGGCGAGGCGGCAATGGTCGAGCTGCTGGGGCGTAATTTAGGCCTCACCGCCGTTTTCGCCTACAACGACAGCATGGCGGCCGGTGCGCTGACCACGCTGAAAGATAACGGCATTATCGTGCCGCAGCATCTGTCGCTGATTGGCTTTGATGATATCCCTATTTCTCGTTACACCGACCCACAGCTGACGACGGTGCGCTATCCTATTATGTCGATGGCAAAACTGGCCACCGAGCTGGCGCTGCTGGGGGCTGCGGGCAAGCTTGACCATGAGGCTCGCCACTGCTTTATGCCGACTCTGGTTCGTCGCCATTCGGTGACCCAGCGGCAAATTGTGGGTCCGATCACTAACTGAAAAGGGCGGTGATGTAACCGCTTTCAATCTGTGAGTAAATTCACAGTATATTAACATTCAACTGATTATGATGGCCGCGTTTACCAGTCCTGACCATTTTGTCACGGTGATTAATCACTTTTACAACGGGAACAAGGCGCTAAACTGCGAGTGAAGCCGTACCTTTGGAGCGTTACCCTACACGGAAGACAGAATTTACAGTCGTGAACCTTGCTGTGCGGTAACGTTAATGTAACAACTTCCCGCCAGCCGTTTTCACACCAATGACCCTGCATAAAAAAAACCGGAGATTCCATGAATAAGAAGGTGTTAACCCTGTCTGCAGTTATGGCGAGTATGTTATTTGGCGCCGCGGCACACGCAGCTGATACCCGCATCGGCGTAACCATTTATAAATATGACGACAACTTTATGTCGGTGGTGCGTAAGGCCATTGAGAAAGACGGCAAATCAGCGCCGGACGTTCAGCTGCTGATGAACGACTCGCAAAACGACCAGTCCAAACAGAACGATCAGATTGACGTCCTGCTGGCAAAAGGCGTCAAGGCGCTGGCCATTAACCTGGTGGATCCGGCTGCTGCAGGCACCGTCATCGATAAAGCGCGCGGACAGAACGTCCCGGTAGTGTTCTTTAACAAAGAGCCTTCCCGTAAAGCGCTGGACAGCTATGACAAGGCGTTTTACGTCGGTACCGACTCTAAAGAGTCCGGTATTATCCAGGGCGACCTGATTGCTAAACACTGGAAAGCCAATGCCGGCTGGGATCTGAACAAAGACGGTCAGATTCAGTATGTGCTGCTGAAAGGCGAGCCGGGTCATCCGGATGCTGAAGCGCGTACCACCTACGTTATTAAAGAGCTGAATGACAAAGGTCTGAAAACCCAGCAGCTGCAGATGGACACCGCGATGTGGGATACCGCTCAGGCGAAAGATAAGATGGACGCCTGGCTCTCCGGCCCTAACGCGAACAAAATTGAAGTGGTTATCGCCAACAACGATGCGATGGCAATGGGTGCGGTAGAAGCGCTGAAAGCGCATAACAAGAGCAGCATTCCGGTCTTCGGCGTCGACGCCTTACCAGAAGCGCTGGCGCTGGTTAAATCCGGTGCGATGGCCGGTACCGTGCTGAACGATGCCAATAACCAGGCAAAAGCCACCTTCGATCTGGCGAGAAACCTGGCAGCCGGTAAAGAACCTGCTGCAGGCACCAGCTGGAAGATTGAAAATAAAATCGTTCGCGTTCCTTACGTTGGCGTAGATAAAGACAATCTGAGCCAGTTTATCGGCAAATAATATTTAATACTCGGTTTCGAGCTGCGGGTGAATACCATTTCGCAGCTCGATATTCATCGAGTAGATGTACGGGCGTATCAGCATAAATAAAATCACTCGGGAAGCGTTGAGACCAACGTCGCCGGTAAAATGGCAGCCTGAAGGATTGCCAGCCGCTACGCCCGATTATTCCTGATACAGAACCAGACCCTTATTTTGGCGCTAATTCGTCAGCTAAGGGTGTGCATGAACGCAGCCAGGTATAACTATGGTCAGTAATAATAGCGAACGGTCGGGCGAGTTTTTGTTGGAAATGAGCAACATCAACAAATCATTTCCTGGCGTCAAGGCACTCGATAATGTCAACCTGAAGGTCCGTCCTCACTCTATTCATGCATTAATGGGCGAGAACGGAGCGGGAAAATCGACATTATTAAAATGCCTTTTTGGGATCTATCAAAAAGATTCCGGCAGCATTCTTTTTCAGGGAAAAGAGATCGACTTCCATTCGGCGAAAGAAGCCCTGGAAAACGGCATCTCAATGGTTCACCAGGAATTAAACTTAGTATTACAACGTTCGGTAATGGACAACATGTGGCTGGGCCGTTATCCCACCAAGGGCATGTTTGTCGATCAGGAAAAAATGTATCGCGATACCAAAGCGATATTTGATGAACTGGATATTGATATTGACCCGCGCGCGCGCGTAGGGACGCTATCGGTATCGCAAATGCAGATGATTGAAATTGCGAAGGCATTTTCCTATGACGCCAAAATCGTCATTATGGACGAGCCGACGTCGTCGCTGACCGAAAAAGAGGTCAACCATCTGTTTAAGATCATCCGTAAGCTGAAAGAACGCGGCTGCGGCATTGTCTATATCTCCCACAAAATGGAAGAGATTTTCCAGCTGTGCGATGAGATAACCATCCTGCGCGACGGTCAGTGGATTGCCACCCAGCCGCTGGAAGGCCTGGACATGGATAAGATCATCGCCATGATGGTCGGCCGCTCCCTGAACCAGCGCTTCCCGGACCGTGAAAATACGCCGGGCGAGGTGATCCTTGAGGTGCGCAACCTGACGTCTCTGCGTCAGCCGTCGATCCGCGATATCTCCTTTGACCTGCACAAGGGCGAAATCCTCGGCGTGGCCGGGCTGGTGGGGGCCAAGCGTACCGATATCGTTGAGACCCTATTCGGCATTCGCGAAAAGGCCAGCGGGACGATCAAGCTCCACGGTAAGCAAATTAATAACCATAGCGCCAACGAAGCCATTAACCACGGCTTTGCGCTGGTGACCGAAGAGCGCCGTTCTACCGGGATTTATGCTTATCTCGATATCGGTTTTAACTCCCTGATCTCCAATATTAAGAAATATAAGAATAGGGTCGGACTGCTGGATAACTCGCGCATGAAAAGCGATACCCAATGGGTTATTGATTCCATGCGCGTGAAGACCCCTGGACAGCATACGCAAATTGGTTCGCTGTCCGGCGGTAACCAGCAGAAGGTTATTATCGGCCGCTGGCTGTTAACCCAGCCGGAGATTTTGATGCTTGATGAACCGACGCGCGGGATTGACGTCGGGGCCAAGTTTGAAATCTATCAGCTGATTGCCGAGCTGGCCAAAAGAGAGAAAGGAATCATTATTATTTCCTCCGAGATGCCGGAGCTGCTGGGTATTACTGACCGTATTCTGGTAATGAGCAACGGTCTCGTTGCCGGAATTGTTGAGACAAAAACCACTACGCAAAACGAAATTTTACGTCTTGCGTCGTTGCATCTTTAAGATCAGGGGCTTGCGATGAGCGCATTAAATAAAAAGAGTTTTCTCACCTACCTGAAGGATGGTGGGATTTACGTTGTTCTTTTGGTCCTGCTGGCCATTATTATTTTCCAGGATCCCACCTTCTTAAGTTTACTCAACTTAAGTAACATTCTGACCCAGTCCTCGGTGCGTATTATTATCGCGCTGGGCGTCGCGGGGCTCATCGTCACTCAGGGTACCGACCTGTCAGCCGGACGTCAGGTTGGCCTGGCGGCGGTTATTGCCGCAACGATGCTGCAGGCGGTGGATAACGCCAACAAGGTCTTCCCGGATATGGCAACCATGCCAATTCCGCTGGTGATCCTGCTGGTGTGCGCGATTGGCGCGGTAATTGGCCTGCTTAACGGCATTATCATCGCCTACCTCAACGTGACGCCGTTTATCACCACCCTGGGCACCATGATCATCGTCTATGGGATCAACTCCCTGTACTACGATTTTGTTGGCGCCTCGCCGGTTTCCGGATTCGACAGCCACTTCTCGAATTTTGCGCAAGGGTTTGTTGCGCTGGGGACGTTCCGCCTGTCGTATATTACCTTCTATGCGCTGATTGCCGTCTTCTTCGTCTGGATCCTGTGGAACAAAACCCGCTTCGGCAAAAACATCTTTGCTATCGGCGGCAACCCGGAAGCGGCGAAGGTTTCAGGGGTTAACGTGGCCCTTAACCTGCTGATGATTTATGCCCTGTCCGGCGTGTTTTACGCCTTCGGCGGGCTGCTGGAGGCCGGGCGAATTGGCTCCGCTACCAACAATCTCGGCTTTATGTACGAGCTGGATGCGATTGCGGCCTGCGTCGTCGGCGGCGTCTCCTTCAGCGGCGGCGTGGGTACCGTGTTCGGCGTGGTTACCGGCGTTATCATCTTTACGGTGATTAACTACGGGCTGACCTATATCGGCGTGAACCCGTACTGGCAGTACATTATCAAAGGCGCCATTATTATCTTCGCCGTTGCGCTGGATTCGCTGAAATACGCGCGCAAAAAATAACGTTCGATGCTTATCAGGCCCGCGCACCGAGCGGGCTTTTTTTTGGCTATCGTAAGGCACGGCCCGCTACTTCTCTTTTTGCAGCTCCAGCAGCTGTTCCGGGGTTACCGCCGGGTAGGACTGCGCCCCTTGAGGAACCTCCTGCTGCGACGGAATCGGGATCAGCGGGCCCAGAAAACGCGGCTCGCGTTTGAAGACGTAGAGATCCGCGAGGGCGCCGAAGCGCGCGCCGAATTCGCGCAGCCGCACGTTCCACATATCTTTTGGCGACGGTACCGCATAGCACTGCGCCTGAATGCCCATATGCAGGGCGATAAACAGCGCGCGCTCGCAGTGGAAGCGCTGGGTGATGATAATAAAATCGTTGGTGTCGAATACCTTGCGGGTCCGCACGATGGAGTCGAGGGTGCGGAAGCCGGCGTAGTCGAGCACGATATCCGCCGGATCGACGCCGGCTTTAATCAGGTCCCGGCGCATCGTCATCGGCTCATTATAGCTCTGCAGCGCGTTATCGCCGCTGAGCAGCAGGTAGTTCACCTTGCCGCTGTTGTAGGCGTTGAGCGCGCCCTGGATACGGTAGCGATAGTATTGATTGATGACCCCGGTGCGGTAGTACTTGGCGGTGCCGAGCACCACCCCAACCTGGCGGTAGGGCAGATCCTGCAGCTCATCGTAGATATAGGGCGCGGTTTTCCAGCTCATCCAGCGGTCAAGACCCAGCACGGTCAACAGCAGCAGGCCGAACAGGACTAACAGGCTGTATAACACGCGCTTTAACATTAACCAGGCTCAACGGTAGACAATGGAGTGTTCAGGCTACTTTACCCGCCGGGCAAGAGCAAGAAACCATCGTTTGATTGCGGGGATTTTCAACAAAACGGGCCCAGGGCCCGTTTTATGGGTGATTTAACCGAGCAGCACGCGGTCAATACTGTGACAGCCGAGGGCTTTCAGCGTGGCGGCGGTGGCATCCCACTGGATCAGCGCTGCATCGGCTTTTTCGGCGAGAATGGCCCGCTGGATATCGGCATAATCATAGCCGTTCAGGCTGAGCAGGTTGAGGGCACCCTGCAGCGGCGGCAGCGTCGGGTTAAAGGCGGCGTTTTCGGCATAGCTGCCGGAGAAGAGCGTGCCGTCCTTCAGCTCCAGCGCGACGCCTGACGGCGACTGGCTGTAGGGCATGTGGCAGCGGTTTGTCGCCCGGATCGCCGCCTGCGCCAGCGCGTCGCCGCTCAACGGGAAGCCGTGATCCTGCTCGTCCATCAGCAGCGTTTTGATCTCCAGATCCTGCGGACCAAAGGCGTCCGGCAGATAGTGCTGCAGCGAATGCGCCTCGCGGCCTGGCAGGTGGATGCGCAGCACCTGGCTACTGTTGAGCTCATTCATAAACTGACGACAGTGGCCGCAGGGCGTGTAGTTAACGGTGATAGCCAGCAGGGATTTTTCGCCGCGTAGCCACGCATGGCTGATGGCGCTCTGCTCCGCATGGACGGTTTGCTGCATGGTCGCGCCGAGGAATTCCATGTTGCCGCCGAAATACCAGCGCCCGCTGACGCCGCGCGCGATAGCGCCAACGTTAAAATGCGAGAGGTCCGCGCGCGCGCAGGCGGCGGCCAGCGGCAGCAGGGCAAAGGCCAGCGCGTCTTCGTCGAGGCCGGTTGCGCTTTGCAGCGCGGCGACCTGGTCTGCATAGAGCATGGCCGGGAAATGCGGGTCGGTCAGCATCGGGGCGATTGCCGTCTGCAGGTCTGCCGTCAGTTGAGGGAGAGCAGCTTGAAAACGTGGGTGCATGGCGTTGCCTCATAACAATGTAATGGAAATCTAGTGTACGGGCGGCGATGGCCTGTATATGTGATTAATATCTCATTGTTTGTGCAACTCCATTATGTTGCATTAATAAATGTGACATAAGTCACATATTATCCCACCACGGCTAAAATGACCGGGAACAAAAACGGCGCAACCAGGGAGGTAATAATCCCGCACAGCACCAGCGCCAGCGAGCTGAAGGCCCCCTCCTGGTAATCCAGCTCCGCGCAGCGCGCGGTGCCCAGCGCGTGCGAGGCGGTACCCATCGACAGGCCGCGTGAGGCCTTGGTGCGGATGCGCATCAGGTTGAGCAGCGTATGGCCGAAAACCGCGCCGAGGATGCCGACGAAGATAACGCATACCGCGCTGATTGCCGGAATACCGCCAATGCTGCCGCTGACCGCCATCGCAATCGGCGTGGTGACCGATTTCGGCATGATCGACGCGGCGATTTGCGGCGTCGCGCCCATTAACAGCGCCACGGTGGTCCCGGTGACCATCGCCACCACGCTGCCGATAAAGCAGATGGTAATAATCGATTTCCAGCGGGCGCGAATCTGGTGGAGCTGCTCGTATAAAGGAAAGGCCAGCGCCACCACCGCAGGCTGCAGCAGATCGTTGAGGATCTTACTGCCCTGAAAATAGCGATCGTAGGAGATGCCGGTCAGCAGCAGAAAAGGGATGATGACCACCATCGCCACCAGCAGCGGGTTAAGCAGCGGAAATTTAAAGCGCGCTGCCATCCTGCGGGCGAGGAAAAAGACGATCAGCGTCAGCGGCAGTGACCACCAGATTTCATGCATCATTTTTGCTTCCTTTTTGGCCGACCACTTTGCGTTCGCCGTGCACCAGGTGAGAGCTCCAGCTGACAACCAGGAAAACGACCAGCGTGCTGATGGTACAGGAGACGGCGACCGGGCCGAGCTGAGCGCGGAGCAAATCCCAGTACTGCATTACGCCCACGCCGATGGGCACGAACAGCAGCGCCATATAGCGAATCAGCACGTTACAGCCGGGATTAACCCACTTCGGCGGCATAATCTGCAGCGCCAGCAGGACGAACAAAATCAGCATCCCGATAATGCTGCCGGGGATGGTGATGGGCAGCAGGGAGGCGATAAAAATCCCGGCGTACAGGCAGGCGTAAATCAGCACAAAAGCCCGCAGATACTGCCAGATAATAATCAGTGATTGACTCATGGTAATAACCCTTGATGAACCGAATTCATCATACAATTAAACCCAGAAATGTGCTACCGATCACATCATGAATAATACGCATCGCGGGGATAGAGCAAGGGAACCCTGCGTTAGCGAATGAAGAGACCGGCTGAAGCCGGGCGATGGCGCTTCGCCTTTTCATCGGAATACCCCCGACGCTACCTTTTTGTTCGATGCGCGGCAAATGAAGAATCGCCGGCTGCCGCCGTTCGGCCAGGCGTAAAGAAAGAATAGAGATCATATCGCTATTTTGCAGCAGCCCGCTGGCGACGTTCCTCGACGCCGACGCCACGGTCATTTCCGCTCGCGCCGGCGGCGGGAAAACCCGCACGGAGCCCTTTCAACCGGCACGGAGAGGCGCTAACATAGCGCCTCTTTTTTTCCGGGCAATGAATAACAATATGCGGGTATTACTGGCGCCGATGGAAGGCGTGCTCGATTCGCTGGTGCGCGAGCTGCTGACCGAAGTCAACGATTACGATCTGTGCATCACCGAATTTTTGCGCGTGGTGGACCAGCTGCTGCCGGCAAAATCGTTTTACCGACTCTGCCCGGAGCTGCATCACCACAGCCGGACGCCCTCCGGAACCCGCGTGCGCGTGCAGCTGCTCGGACAGTATCCACAGTGGCTGGCGGAGAACGCCGCCCGGGCGGTGGAGCTCGGCTCGTGGGGCGTTGACCTGAACTGCGGCTGCCCGTCAAAGCTGGTTAACGGCAGCGGCGGCGGCGCGACGCTGCTGAAGGATCCGGAGCTGATTTATCGCGGCGCGAAGGCCATGCGTGAAGCGGTGCCTGACCACCTGCCGGTGACGGTAAAAGTGCGCCTCGGCTGGGACAGCGGCGAGCGGCGGTTTGAAATTGCCGACGCCGTACAGCAGGCGGGAGCCAGCGAGCTGGTGGTTCACGGACGCACCAAAGAAGAGGGCTACAGGGCGGAGAGCATCAACTGGCAGGCGATCGGAGAGATCCGCCGCCGTCTGACGATCCCGGTGGTGGCCAACGGCGAAATCTGGGACTGGCAGAGCGCGCAGGCGTGCCTGGCGGCCACCGGCTGCGACTCGGTGATGATCGGTCGGGGAGCGCTGAACGTGCCGAACTTAAGCCGGGTGATAAAATACAACGAACCGCGCATGCCGTGGCCGCAGGTCGTGCTGCTGCTGCAAAAATATACCCGGCTGGAAAAGCAGGGCGATACCGGCCTCTATCACGTAGCCCGCATCAAGCAGTGGCTCAGCTATTTACGTAAAGAATATACCGAAGCGCTGGGGGTATTTAATGAGATCCGCACCCTAAAAACCTCTGCCGAAATTGCCGCCGCTATCGCCCGCTATTAATCTCAGGAGTGTTAATTCGCTCACAGATTATTACTTAGGAAGTTTCTGCTGATGGGAATTTCACTAAGGGAGTGATATTGTGCCGTTCTAATATTCAGGGTTGCTACTGATTACAGGCAAAACCTAAGCACTTCCGCCAGTCGTGGTGGGGAGTGCTTAGGTTTTTTTTTGCCTTCAATTTATAGGGAGTTTAATTATTAAATAAAACAATGAGTTGTAAATAAAGGTGCGATGCGGCTAAGCGGTTTAATGACCGACGGCCCCCCTTTCTCCAAAAATAAAAAAATAAATTAAAAACGGGCAAATTTATTGCCTGCGGACAGCTATTACCTTTACTCAGTCAGGTTGGATATATCTATGAACGACAAAAAAATAAATCGCCTGTTCTCTCTGCTGGCATTTTCGCTATTGACGCCGGCGGCGCTGGCTGCGCAACCGCCGGCGTGGAACGGTAGCGTATTAGGTTTTGAAAACCCGCAAAAAGGGCTGCTGGGTGATATGGCAGGCATTCGCCCGATACTTACCGATCTGGGATTTAATTATAACCTCGGCTATCTCAATGAAATGGGCTATAACGCCGGCGGCGGCTACAATCCTGATAAGCATCTGGCCTATATTGACCAGCTGGCGCTGACCTTTAACCAGGATCTTGAGCGCTGGACCGGGATCCCCGACGCGCGCATCGAAGGGAATATCGTCAACCGTAATCACGACGACAATCTGACCACCAGGCGGCTGCAGGATCCGCGGGTTAACTTTAACGATCTCTCCCAGGAGAGCTGGGGCGGGCAGTCCATCACCCGCCTCGGCTGGCTCACCTTCACCCGCAGCTTTGACGACCGGCGCCTGACCTGGCGAATCGGCATGATGAACAAAGTGCAGACGTTCGATCAGATCATTCCCTGCGACTTCCAACTGCTCTCGCAGTGCGGCGGTAAATCCGCCAACTCGCTGACGTGGAATAACTGGAACGTGCATACCTGGGGGACCACCTTCGAATATAAGCTGATGCCGACGCTCACCCTGAAAGGCGGGGTGATGGAGCAGAACCCGCAGGCCGCTTCCCGCAGCCACGCGTGGAGCTGGTCGACGAAGGGCAGTAAAGGCGTGCTGCTGCCGCTGGAAATTGAGGCTCGTCCGACGATTAACGACCTGCCTGGCGCCCATAACCTCGGCGTACTGTTCACCAACGCACCGCAGAGCGATCTCTATTACGGCAAATCCGGCGGCCCCGGCGCGACGGACCCCGACGGCTATGCTCAGCATAACCGGACCTGGTTCCTGTACGGCGGGCTCAACCAGCAGGTCACCCGGCACGCCGACGATCCTGAGCGCGGCATGAGCCTGTCGCTGAGCGGCAGCTACAGCGACCAGCGTAGCAACTATATTCATACCGCCGTGGCCGCCTCGATGCGCTATCGCGGCCTGTTTGACGCCCGACCGGCGGACTGGATCGGCTTTGGCCTGACCTGGATGGAGTTGAGCGACAGCTACGCCCGCAATCAGCGCTATATGAACCAAATCAGCGGGGCCACGAACTACTACGATGCCAGCTATCAGCCGGTGGCCGGGCATTCGCTGAACGCAGAACTCTACTATCGCTTCCGCCCGATTTCCTGGCTCGAGCTGCAGCCCGGCCTGCAGTACTGGCACCGTCCCGGCGGCGTCGCAGAGACCCAGGATGCGTGGGTTGTGGAGTGGAAAACGGTGGTCACTTTCTAAAAAACGCCGCGGCGATACGCTGTTAGCCGCGATCTGTATCACGTTTCTCTGCCTGGGTAGTTGAGACAAAGAAAGAAGTTGCTACAGTGCTGGAGTTGGATTGCTACTGCTTAGGCAGGCAAAACCTGATTTCCTGGCATTTGTCGGGGGTCAGGTTTTTTTGTTTCCGGGGTTCATATGCAAATCGCCAAAGTTCTTAATAACAATGTGGTGGTTATTCTCGACGAGCAGCAGCGCGAGCAGGTCGTCATGGGGCGAGGGCTCGCCTTTCAGAAACGCGTCGGCGACTCGCTGGATGAAAGTAAAATTGAAAAGGTCTTCGCGCTGCACAGCGATGAGCTGGTGGGCCGCCTGGGGGAGTTACTCAGCCAGATACCGCTGGAGGTGATGACCACCTGCGACCGAATTATTGAGCTGGCGCGCGGGCGGCTGGGCAAACTGCAGGAGAGTCTGTACATCACCCTGACCGACCACTGCCACTTCGCCATTGAGCGGCAGAAAAACGGCGTGACCATCCGCAACGTCCTGCTGTGGGAAATTAAGCGGCTGTATCCGAAAGAGTTTGAGCTGGGGCAGGAGGCGCGGGCGATTATTGCCCGGCGGCTCGGCGTTGAGCTTGCCGAAGACGAGGCCGGGTTTATTGCCCTGCATCTGGTCACCGCCCAGCTCAACAGCGAAATGCCGGAAGTGATGCACGTCACCCGGGTAATGCAGGAGATTCTGCAGCTGGTGAAGTATCAGCTGCAGCTGAACTACGACGAAGAGTCGTTAAGCTACCAGCGCTTTGTCACCCACCTGAAGTTTTTCGCCCAGCGGATGCTGACCCGCACGGTGGTGGAAGATGATGACGTGACGCTGCACAGCGCGGTGAAGGACAACTACCCCAGGGCGTGGAAGTGTGCGGAAACCGTGGCTCGACATCTGCAGAAAAGCTATCAGCGGCAGCTGACGACGGAAGAGATTATGTTTCTTGCCATTCATATTGAACGGGTAAGAAAAGAGGGGCGTTAGCCTCCAGCGACCAAAAATTGGATTGTTACTGCATAACGCAGGCAAAACCTGAGCGCGACGCCATCCGGCGTTGTTCTCGGGTTTTTTTTATTTTAACACTCAGTCACGGGCCGCCCGCGGGCGGCTGAAGTCAAGGAAAACAGCATGGAATATAAAGCACTCGCGCAGGATATTCTTAGCCGGGTTGGTGGCAAAGAGAATATTGTGAGTCTGGTTCACTGCGCTACACGGCTGCGCTTTAAGCTTAAAGAGAATAAAAAGGCGGACGCGGAAGGGCTGAAGATGAATCCGGGCGTCATTATGGTGGTCGAAAGCGGCGGCCAGTTTCAGGTGGTGATCGGCAACCACGTTCACGACGTCTGGCAGGCGGTACGCAGCGAAGCCGGGCTGACCGACGACAGCGAGCCGGCGGCGGAAACGGGCGAGAAAACCTCCGTTCTCGGCCAGGTCATCGACGTGGTCTCCGGCATCTTCACCCCGTTTATCGGCGTCCTGGCGGCGTCGGGGATCCTTAAGGGCATGCTGGCGCTGGCGGTGGTGTGCGGCTGGCTGGCTCCGCAGCAGGCGACGTATAAGGTCTGGTTTGCCGCCAGCGACGCGCTGTTTTTCTTCTTCCCGCTCTTTTTAGGCTATACCGCCGGCAAAAAATTTGGCGGCAATCCGTTTATCACCATGGTTATCGGCGGGGCGTTAACTCATCCGCTGATGATTCAGGCGTTTGAGGCCAGCCAGGCACCTGGAGCCGCGGCGGCGTATTTTCTCGGCATTCCGCTGACCTTTATCAACTACAGCTCGTCGGTTATCCCGATTATTCTCGCCTCGTGGGTCAGCTGCTGGCTGGAGCGGCGCAGCAACGCGGTGCTGCCGTCAGCGATGAAAAACTTCTTCACTCCGGCCATTTGCCTGGCGGTGGTGGTGCCGCTCACTTTCCTGGCTATCGGCCCGGTTGCCACCTGGCTGAGCCAGCTGCTGGCCCACGGTTACCAGATTATCTACGCGGTTGCGCCGTGGCTGGCAGGGGCCGCAATGGGCGCCCTGTGGCAGGTTTGCGTGATCTTTGGCCTGCACTGGGGGCTGATCCCGCTGATGATCAACAACCTGACGGTGCTCGGCCAGGATTCGATGCTGCCGATGCTGTTGCCGGCGGTGATGGGGCAGGGGGGGGCG
>NZ_JAQGFU010000370.1:0-2030 GCF_030078455.1 Klebsiella sp. Ech2A
CAAATGGCAGCAGGACCCGCTATGGCAGATGCTGCAGGCGCAGCAGAAGCAGCAGGTGGCCGCCGTGGACAGCAACAGCTGGGCGCGGATGCGCGGCATGTTTGCCGCCGAACGCATCGCCGCTGATGCGGTTAACATCATTCACCACCGGGCGGTCGACGGGCAGCAATAATGAAATCATCCCGTTCCGCTCTGCCGATCTGGGGGCTGCCGCTGGTCGGGCTGGCGGGCCTGCTGTGGCTGAGCCTGTTTGTCTTTTCGCCGATCCCCATTGCGCCGCTGGAGGCCCTGCAGGCGCTGCTGGCCCCCAAAACCCCCTCTCTGGCCCAGGCGCTGGTGCTTAATCTGCGCCTGCCGCGTAGCCTGGTGGCGATAGCGCTTGGCGCCAGCCTGGCGCTTTCAGGCGTGCTGCTGCAAATTCTGACCCACAATCCGCTGGCCTCGCCGTCCCTGCTCGGCATCAACAGCGGCGCGGCGCTGGCGATGTCGCTGACCAGCGCCTTCAGCCCGGCGCCGCTGGCGGGCTACTCTCTGGCATTTATTGCCGCCTGCGGCGGCGGCGTCAGCTGGCTACTGGTGATGGCGGCCGGCGGCGGCTGGCGTCAGGAGCTCGACCGCAGCCGGCTGATCCTCGCCGGGATCGCCCTGTCGGCGCTGTGCATGGCGCTAACCCGCGTCACGCTGCTGCTGGCTGAAGATCATGCCTACGGCATTTTATACTGGCTGGCCGGGGGCGTTTCGCACGTTCGCTGGCCGGAGTTCTGGCAGCTGTTCCCCTTTGCGGCGCTGATTATTCCCGGCGTGTTTCTGCTGGCGAACTCTCTGAACCTGCTCCACGTCGGCGATAGCACCGCCCACTCGCTGGGGGTGAATCTTTCCCGGCTGCGGCTGCTAATCAACGCGGCGGTGCTGCTGCTGACCGGCGCCTGCGTCAGCGTAGCGGGGCCGGTGGCGTTTATCGGCCTGCTTGTACCGCACCTCGCGCGGCTGTGGGTGGGCCAGGACTGCCGCGTCCTGCTGCCGATGGCGGCGCTGCTGGGGGGCATATTTATGCTGCTGGCGGATATTCTCGCCCGCGCTCTGGCCTGGCCCGCGGAGCTTCCGGCGGGCGCGGTGCTGGCGCTGGTTGGGGGGCCGTGCTTTGTCTGGCTGGTCAGGAGGCGCGGATGAAAATGCGAGTCGCCTGCCTGCTGCTGGCGCTGCTGGCGTTAAACGTTATCTCCCTGCTTATGGGGGCCGTTCCGCTGCCCTGGCGGGCGCTGTTCGAGGGCTGGAACGGCGCCAGCGAGTACCACTACGCGCTGACGCAGTATCGCCTGCCGCGGGTGGTGCTGGCGCAGATCGTCGGCGCCGCGCTGGCGGTCGCCGGGGTGTTGATTCAGGGCCTGGTGCGCAACCCTCTGGCCTCGCCGGATATTCTTGGCATCAACCACGCCGCCAGCCTGGCGTCGGTCGCCGCGCTCTATTTTATCCCCTCGCTGTCCGTGCTGTGGCTGCCGCTGGTGGCGTTTAGCGGCGGCATGGCGGCGATGCTGGCGCTGGTTGTGCTGGCCGGCTTTGCCCGCCCGATGCGCCTGGCGCTCACCGGCGTGGCGCTGTCGGCCTGCTGGGCCAGCCTTACCGACTACCTGCTGCTCTCCCGGCCCCAGGAGATCAACAACGCGCTGCTGTGGCTGACGGGGAGCCTATGGGCGCGGGACGGTTCATTCGTCGCTATCGCCCTGCCCGTTCTGGCGCTCCTGCTGCCGTTAAGCCTGCTGCTCAGCCGCGGCCTGGACTTGCTGGCGCTCGGTCATGAGCGAGCCGGGACCCTCGGCGTCAATCTCCGCCAGCTTCAGCGCGGCGGCCTGCTGCTGGCGGTCGCTCTCGCTTCGGTGAGCGTCGCCGTCTGCGGCCCAATCGCGTTTATTAGCCTGGTGGTGCCGCACCTCGTGCGCCGCTTAACGGGCGGCAGCCATCGCTACCTGCTGCCCGTTTCGGCGCTGACCGGCGGGCTGGTGCTGCTGTTGGCCGACCTGCTGGCCCGTACG
>NZ_JAQGFU010000371.1:0-1983 GCF_030078455.1 Klebsiella sp. Ech2A
GCTTCCCTCTCTTGGACCGGCTCGGCGAGTTCCGCCGGGTGCGGCAGGGCTACAGCGGGATGCGCGATACGCTGTTTGAACTGGCTAACCTGATGCGCGATCGCCACCGCCACGTCGCCCTTTACCGCTCGCCGCTGCGCCAGAACGCCGAACCGCCCTTCACCCCAGGAGCCGATTATGCCGCCCATTAACCGCCAGTTTGACATGGTCCATTCCGACGAATGGTCCATGAAGGTCGCCTTTGCCAGCTCCGACTATCGTCACGTCGACCGCCACTTTGGCGCCACGCCGCGGCTGGTGGTGTATGGCGTCAAGGCGGATCGGGTCACCCTGATTAGGGTGGTTGATTTCACGGTCGAAAGCGGCCACCAGGCGGAGAAGATCGGCCAGCGGATCCACGCCCTTGAGGACTGCGTCACCCTGTTCTGCGTGGCCATCGGCGAGGCGATTTTTCGCCAGCTGCTGCAGGTTGGCGTGCGCGCAGAACGCGTGCCCGCAGACACCAAAATTGTCGATTTGCTGCAGGAGATCCAGCTCTACTGGTACGCCAAAGAGCAGCGCAAAAGCGCCCGCAGGCGCGACCCGGAGCGCTTTACCCGGCTGCTCGAGGAGCAGGAGTGGCGGGAGGATCGCGAGCCGCGCGGCTAACCCTGTCGTTTCTGTGACAAACCCCACAAAAAATAGCGACACTGTCGGGCGGCATTGTCAGATGTAGATTCTAACCATTTAAAAATAAACGTATTTATTCATTGGTACTGCATTTGCTTGTTGATAGCCATCACCGCGCTTTCCGCGGTGGAACGCGCCCCGGCGTTTTCCGTCATCATCCCTGGAGCTGACAGCATGTGGAATTACTCCGAGAAAGTGAAAGACCATTTTTTTAATCCCCGCAACGCGCGCGTGGTGGACAACGCCAACGCGGTGGGCGATGTCGGTTCATTGAGCTGCGGCGACGCGCTGCGCCTGATGCTGCGCGTCGACCCGCAAACTGAAATTATCGAGGAAGCCGGGTTTCAGACCTTTGGCTGCGGCAGCGCCATCGCCTCCTCTTCCGCGCTGACGGAGCTGATCGTTGGCCGCACGCTGGCCGAAGCCGGAGAGGTCACTAACCAGCAGATCGCCGACTACCTCGACGGACTGCCGCCGCAGAAAATGCACTGCTCGGTGATGGGCCAGGAGGCGCTGCGTGCGGCCATCGCCAACTTTCGCGGCGAGAGCCTCGACGAAGAGCATGAAGAGGGTCGGCTGATTTGCAAATGCTTCGGCGTCGATGAAGGGCATATCCGCCGCGCGGTGCTCAACAACGGCCTGACCACGCTTGAGGAGGTGATCAACTACACCAAAGCCGGCGGCGGCTGCACCTCCTGCCATGAACAAATCGAGCTGACGCTGGCGGCGATCCTCGCCGAGCGGCCGCAGAAGCCCCTCCCCGTCGCCAGCGGCAAAGATCCGCACTGGCAGAGCGTGGTCGACACCATCGCCGAACTGCGCCCGCATATTCAGGCCGACGGCGGGGATATGTCCCTGCTCAGCGTCGCCAACCACCAGGTCACCGTCAGCCTTTCCGGCAGCTGCAGCGGCTGCATGATGACCGACATGACCCTGGCCTGGCTGCAGCAAAAGCTGATGGAACGTACCGGCTGTTATATGGAAGTGGTGGCGGCATAGGCCGCGGTTAACTGACCCAAGGGGGACAAGATGAAACAGGTTTATCTCGATAACAACGCCACCACCCGGTTAGACCCGATGGTTCTCGAAGCGATGATGCCCTTTTTAACCGATTTTTACGGCAATCCCTCGTCCATTCATGATTTTGGCATTCCGGCCCAGGCGGCGCTGGAGCGCGCGCATCAGCAGGCGGCGGCGCTGCTCGGGGCGGAGTATCCCAGCGAGATAATTTTTACCTCCTGCGCCACCGAGGCCACCGCCACCGCCATCGCCTCGGCGGTGGCCCTGATGCCCGAGAGGCGGGAGATCGTGACC
>NZ_JAQGFU010000372.1:0-1968 GCF_030078455.1 Klebsiella sp. Ech2A
AACCTGCCCGGCGGTGCAGAGGTTGCGCAGCTTCTCGCTGAAGGTGACCAGCACCGCGTCGCCGCCGTCATGGCCGTGCAGATCGTTAATCTTTTTGAAATGATCGATATCAATCGCAATGACGCAGCGCTCGGCCCGGGCAGAGGTTTGTTTTAGCAGAGTGCTGAAACCTTTGCGGTTATAGAGTCCGGTAAGCGAGTCCGTCATCGTTTCATCGCTGAGGGCGTTAACCCGCCGGGCCATTATTTGCAGATGCAGGCTGAACGCCTCTTTAAGGCGCTCCGCTTCCTTGTACCAGACGTTAATGTTGGCCAGCTTTTTGCGCGTGGGGTCGTTGTTTTCCGCGCGGGTGAATTCGGCGAGTTTCTCCAGCGGAGCCGAAATGATGGCGGCAAAAATCGTCACGGTTGTCACCGTCAGTAAGATGATCGCCAGCGTGAACCAGAAGGCGTTAACCACCGTCTGCATTAATATACGCGATACGCTTTCCGACGCCCCCGAGATGATAATCTTCCAGTCGGCCTGCTTCAGGCTGGCGTAGCCCACCAGGCTGTCTGCGCTTTTGTCATCGCCAAAAAAGTGGCCGTTCTGCGCGTTAATAATCTGCTCCTGCAGGCCGGGAGTGGCGTTAAACTCGCCTCCCACGCGCGCCGGATTGCGATTAAAGATGATTTTTCCGTCATTATCGATAACGCTGACGTCCGTCGTATTTTCATAGAAATGCATGCTGAGAATATCGCTGAGCATGCTCTCTTTTTGCAGGTAGATGCTGCCGCCGATATAGCCGAGATAGTCGCCGCTGGGGCTGAATAATGGCTGAGAGACAAACACCACGTAATTACCCGCCGCCGAGATGAAGGGTTCAGAGATAAAGAGCTTTTTAGCGGCAATGGCCTGCCGGCTGGCGCCCGAGCGCAGCTTTATTCCCACCAGCTTGAGGCTCTCCGGGGAGGCGGCGGCAATAACGGCGTCGGAATTGACGATAACCACCGAGTTGAAAAAGCCGGACTGCAGCCGCAGCCTGTCCGCTTCGTTCTTCAGCTGCTGAGGGTCGTTAAGGGCTTTTATCTGCCCGGCGCTGTAGGCGAGCTCCCGCTGCGCCGTCACCAGGTAGCGGTCGGTGGTATCCGCCAGCTTACGGGCATAAGCGAGGTTGTTCTCAAGCAGCCGGTTCTCAATATTGCCCTTCTGGAAAAGCGTCAGGGCGCTGAGCAGCAGCATTGATGTCAGCAGGATCCCTCCGACGGACAACATCAGCATGAGAGTGCGCAGATGCAGTTTTTTTCCTGGCATAAGTTTTCACGTATCTCAAAAATTTTGCGCATTTTATCAGTTTTTTAGCGCAGAACATAAGCCGCTTCTGGCGCTCCGCCGGCTGATAGCAGGTTCTGACAATCGGGCGGCCGCCCACTATTATGGTGTATCGCTATGCGGGGCGTTAATCGCTGCTGCTCGTGTGATATCAGGGGCGGTCAGAGCGCCCCCTTCGGGGAACGCCAGGTGACATAGCTTGCGTAGCCTGAACCGGTACTCGCAATTTTTATCCAGCCCAGTCGCGTTAATTCCAGCGAAATAAATTTGTTTAAAATGCCGTGACCCATGCTGGCCACGTGCCCGTATCGCTCCGCCGCGTCGATCAGCTCCCGCGCCATTCTGGCGGCTCTCATCCGGACTTCAGCTTTAGCTTCAGAACCGCGCGCAAGATCGGCAAGCCAGAGCAGGCGGAACAGTATCAGCCAGATGCCGGAGGGGAATTTTATCAGCGGAACCTGGATAACCGGCAGCGGCGCTTCGCTGAGTTCGTGGAGGATAGCGTTCGGGTTTGCACCCAGCGTAGCTAGAGATGTAAGCGCGCGCGGCAGGGGGCTGGACACGATATAGCCGGCGGCCTCGCAGGCGGATTTTGTCCTCGGGCAGGGCATTTCAGCGACCGTGGCCGCATTGTAATCCGTTATCCAGGCGGGCATT
>NZ_JAQGFU010000373.1:0-1952 GCF_030078455.1 Klebsiella sp. Ech2A
TACGGGCTCTTTTTCAGCAGATACTGCCGAACCGCGGCCTGCGGCGGTACGTCAAGGTACAGCGACAGATCCGCATCGCCCGCCTGAATACGCTGTATCACGCTGTCTTCGTTGTTGCCGGTAAAACTCACCTCGATGGCGTCAACCCAGGCTTTCCGCGCCGGGTCTTCCGCGTGGTTGTAGTCTTTCACTTTGCTTAATACCAGCTTCTGGCCGCTGGCGTAGCTGGCGACTTCATACGGCCCGCTGGACGGAAAGTTCTTGCGAAATTCCTGTGAGTCCGGGAAGTAGCGCGAAGCGACCTCTTCCGGCAGCGGGGTGACGAAGTTCATCGACAGAATGTTGAGGAAGTCATAGTTTTTGCTGTCGGCGCGCAGTACCAGCGTCTTGTCGTCTGGCGCGCTGACGCCTGCAATCTCGTGGCCGTCAATGAACGCCTTGCTGGCTGCAAGATCGCCGGTAGCGACTTTACTGAACGCCTGGCAGTAATCGGCAAACCCGGAGAACGCGAGGTTAAAGTAGTTCACCGCCGCCACCTGCTTGTTAGGATCGCAGAAACGCTTGATAGCGTAGACGAAGTCTTTTGCCACAATGGGGCGCGTCGTCGGCCCGGCGAAGCGAATACCGTCGCGCAGGTGGAAGGTGTAAGTTTTGCCATCGGCGCTGACGTCCCATGATTTTGCCAGATCGCCAACCAGCGTGGTGTCATCCTTCAGGCTGCTGGTCGAGCCGGGGTAGGTGACCAGCTGGCGGGTGACCGCCCGCAGGATCTCCCACGAGTCAACCGAGTAGCCGGTCAGCGGGTCGAAGGCGTCAAGATCCGGCTGCAATGAGGCAATCTTCAGCGTGCCGCCGGGCTGCGGCGCAGCCTCTTCGGCAAACGCCGGAACCATTGCGCTAGTGATAAAGGCAACAAAAAGGGCCTGGCCCATCAGGGGCCAACGAATGCTGTGCATCAAAAAATCTCCAGAAAAAGTTAGAAGAAAATTCCCGACCAGGGATGTTCATGACAGGCCAGCAGGCGCGTCAAACGCGCGGTGGACTGCGAATGGTGAGGCTGAATACGGCGTGCGGCCACGAGCTGGTGAGCGGTGTATTCGCCGAGCAGCAGCATGGCAAGCGCATCGATACCAAGCGAGATATCCGCCTGGCCGGCGCTGCGCTGAATGCCGTTAGACGATAGCCGCCAGACGCCGCGGTTTGCCTCAATCAGTGGGTCATCAATCGCCAGCGTGAGCGCCTCGCCGTCGCCAAGGGCTCGGGCGTTCAACGTCCGCTCGACGTTGATGATTCGCAGCCAGCTTTCGTCGACGCGCCTGACCTGCTGCACCGCGCGGGGATTTGCCAGCAGCAGCGGCAGGGCGTCATCCACCGGGCGGTGCGGCAGTTCGATATAGCGCGCGATATCAAGCTGCAGTAGGTAGCCGAACAGCTGCGCGGCTATCTGCGGGTCAGCGGCGTGCAGATCGTCAACCACCAGCGTGCGCTCGGTGCTGTACAACCAGTTATCGTCGGGCCTGGCGTGATAGCGCACAAAGCCCTGAGGCTCGCCATCCTTGAGCGCCAGCGCCACATAATGGTTCAGGCTGCTGTGCGCCAGACGATGCTGCTGGAGCGCCCACCACTGCGGCCAGCGGGTCAGCGTGCCGGCGTGGCGCTGCGGGTAGCGCGTCACGACGGTTTGCTGCGCCTCCCAGGCATCGGCGTGAGGCAGCAGGCGAATATCACCTTCGGCGGCGGGCAGCGATGACAGCTCGCGTTTATCAACCCTAAGATCCTGAATCGCTGTGGCGATACCGTAGCCGAAGCGCCCGTAAATGGTGCCCTGCGAAGCGCGCAGCGTGGCGACGGCGACTTCCTGCTGGTAAAGATCGGCCAGCTGTTGGCTGAATAGCGCCCGCAGCACGCCGCGACGGCTGAAGTGGGGCAGGACGCCGCCGTGGGTGACGGCG
>NZ_JAQGFU010000374.1:0-1921 GCF_030078455.1 Klebsiella sp. Ech2A
GGGTGGTTTAGGGACGGAACCACCGCCCGCGGCGATATGCTGATTGCCGCCGACGGCAGCCACTCCGCCCTGCGCCCGTACGTGCTCGGCTTTACCCCCGAACGGCGCTACGCGGGCTACGTTAACTGGAACGGTCTGGTGGAGATTGACGAGGCCATCGCCCCCGCCGACCAGTGGACCACCTTTGTCGGTGAGGGCAAGCGCGTCTCGCTGATGCCGGTCGCCAGGGGGCGCTTCTACTTTTTCTTTGATGTCCCCCTGCCGGCCGGACTGGCGGAAGATCGTAGCACCCTGAGGGCGGATCTTAGCCGCTACTTCAGCGGCTGGGCAGCGCCGGTGCAGGCGCTGATCGCCCGCCTCGATCCGGCCACCACCAACCGAATTGAAATTCACGATATTGAGCCCTTCGACCGCCTGGTGCGCGGGAAGGTGGCGCTGCTGGGAGATGCCGGACACAGCACCACCCCGGATATCGGCCAGGGCGGCTGCGCGGCGCTGGAGGACGCGGTGGTGCTGGGCGAAGCGCTACGCGACGGCGGGGATATCGCCGCCGCGCTGCGCCAGTACGAAGCCCGGCGCTGCGAGCGGGTTCGCGACCTGATCCTGAAAGCGCGCAAGCGCTGCGATATCACCCACGGCAAGGAGATGGCGCTAACCGAGGCCTGGTACCGGGAGCTTGAAGAGGAGAGCGGGGAGCGGATCATCAACGGCCTGTGCGAGACGATCCAGGGCGGCCCGCTCGGCTAGCCGCCTTCAGGGCTGCGGCTCCCGGCTTCCGCCGACGGCCTGCATCGCCTCCATCACCGCCGTCAGCTTCTGAATCGCCATCTGCGCCGGACGAGAGAGCTGGCGCGATGGCGCGGTGCAGAGCGCCAGGGTCAGCGGCCGCAGCAGCTTGTTGCGCAAAGGGATAAACGCCAGCTGCCCGCTGTTGACCTCATCCAGCACGTCGAGCAGGCTCAGTACCGTGACGCCGCTGCCTTTGAGGAGCAGCGATTTAATCAGCCGAATATCATTGCAGCTGATGCTGTTTGCCGGGGAAAAGTCGTAGTGCCGATAGAGCATCGCCACCCGGTCATGCACGATGAGCGGCGCGCCGGGAAGGATGTGCCGCAGGTGGCTAAGATCGCCTAACGACAGCGCCGCAGCCTGCGCGAGCGGGCAGTCCGGGCGCATCACCACCCCCATCTCCAGCTCAACGAACGCCAGCACGCTGAGCCCCGCCTGGCCCTCCGGATCGAGGATCAGGCCAAAATCGACGTCAGCCTGGCGAACCTTTTCGCTCACCGCGTGGCTATCCGCCACCCGCAGATTGAGCTCCAGCCACTGCCACGAGGCAATAATATCGGCCAGCGCCGCGGCAAAGCTGCCCTCCGCCAGCGCCTGCACCATGCCGATGCTGACGCTGCCGCGCTTTAGCCCCTGCAGCTCGTCAAACTGTTGGCGCGTAAGCTGAAACTCCTTTTGCCAGCGCAGCAGGTTGTCATAGAGCAGCTCTCCGGCTGTGGTCATGCGCAGCCCTTCCGGCAGCCGTTCAAACAGCGGCGTGCCGAACTCCTCTTCGGCCTGCAGGATCTGGCGGTTTATCGCCGAGGCCGAGATATGCAGCTTTTCAGCCGCCCGGCGCAGGCTGCCGCTGCGGGCCACCGCGGCGAAATAGATAGCGAAACGCGAAAACGGACTCATATTCCCCCTGTTCTCTTTTTTGCAACGGCTTAGTGAATTAATGGCGATGGATGTCAACACCCTAATATGACAACAATAAACTCACAACAATTAAACAAATGCTTTTCCGTGAGCAGGAAGGAACATGATGAACAGAACCAATCCCACCCCACCGGCCCGCTGCACCTTCGAGCCGGACGACTGGCTCCGGCTGGCGAAATGCTGGCACCCGGTCGCCCGGGCCGCTGTCCCTTAT
>NZ_JAQGFU010000375.1:0-1902 GCF_030078455.1 Klebsiella sp. Ech2A
CGGAGGCGCTCATGCCGATGCGCGGCGTATGCGCGGCGTCGGAGGCCACGGTGACGATGGCCCCGCCCCGCTGGCGGCGGAACTGGGCCATCGTCTGCTGGAAGAGGTTAAACGCGCCGCCGACGTTAACGGCGAAGGTCTGCTGCCACTCTTCCACGCTCAGCGCGTCGGTGGCGCCCATGCGTAAAATGCCCGCCGCGTTGACCAGCACGTCAAGGCGCTCGATGCCGCCCAGCAGACGCTGGCACACCTCGGCCACCTGCGGCGCGTCGGCCACGTCCAGCGTCTCGGTGGCGAACGGATAGCTTTCGCCCGCGAACGCGAGGTCAAAACCGGTGACCTGCGCCCCGGCCTCGACGAAGGCCAGGGCGGTGGCGTAGCCGATGCCCTTACCCGCCCCGGTCACCCATACGGTCTGACCCTGAAAATCGAGCGCGGCCACTATTTCACCTCGCGGGAGAGCAGCGCCCACCAGGCATCAATCGACGGATTTTTCGCCAGCATCACGAAGTCGATATCGCCGTGCACTTTGCGCCAGCGCGCGGCCACCGCCATCATGCGCACCGAATCCAGGCCGTAGTCGATGAGGTTTTCATCATCCATCGGCTCGTCGGACTCGTCGAGCAGCGGCAGCACCAGCGCGCGCAGCGCCGCCTTTGACGCCGGCAGCGGCAGCAGCTCTTCGGTCATCACCACCCGACCGCAGCGTCCGGCAACGTATTTCAGCGCCATCAGATGCTCTTCGCGGCTAAAGTCCGCCAGCGCGTCGGCAACGAAGAACGGCTTGATGTCGCGCATAAAGGCGTCGGTCGCGGTCGTCATGCAGCCGATATGGGCATAGACGCCGGTGACGATCAGCTGGTCGCGCCCGGCCTCTTTCAGCATCTCTTCCAGCGGCGAACGGTGGAACGCGCTGTAGCGCCACTTCACCAGCACGGTGTCGTTTTCGTCCGGCGCCAGGGCGGCAATCACCCGCTGCTGCTCCGGCGAGCGGGTCAGGCCCGGTCCCCACATATCGTTCAGCAGGGCGCGGTCTTCATCGCTCTGCTCCTTCGGCTGCGCGGTGTAGAACACCGGGATATCGTGCTGCTTGCAGAAATCGCGCAGCGCGGCAACGTTGGCGACCACTTTCGCCATCATCGCGCTATCTTCACCCCAGAAGTTGAGGAAATACTCCTGCATATCGTGGATAAGCAGCGCGGCGCGGGACGGCTCAAAGGCCCAGCTCACTTTGTTCGCCGGGATATCGCTGGCTTCCGGCAGCGCGTAAGCCTGTAATTGAGGAATGGCCATTCTGTCTTCTCCTTCAGCCCAGCTTGCGTTCAGCCAGCCACTGACGTAATTGTTTTTTATCGACTTTGCCCACCGGCGTCAGCGGCAGCGCGTCCACGCACTCCACCCGATCCGGCAGCTTAAATTCAGCCACGCCCTGCTCGCGCAGGAAGCGACGTACCGCGACCGCGCGCAGCGGCTCTTTGACCACCAGGTACGCGCAGCTTTTCTCCCCCAGCAGGCTATCCTCCATGCTCACCAGCGCGGCATGGATCGTCGCCGGGTGGCGCAGCAGCAGGTTTTCAATCTCTTCCGCGGCGATCTTCTCCCCGCCGCGGTTGATCTGATCTTTCTCGCGCCCCTGCACGGTGATATAGCCGTCTTCGTCGATCGAGATCAGATCCCCCGAGCAGTAGAAGCCGTCGGCGTCAAACGCCTCCAGATTATGCTGCGGGCTTTTATAGTAGCCGCGGAAGGTATAGGGCCCGCGGGTCATCAGGCGGCCGACTTCGCCGCGCGGCAGCGGGTTGCCTTCGGCATCGGCGACCCACACTTCGTCGTCGGGGCTCATCGGGCAGCCCTGGGTATTGATAATGCGCTGCGGGCTATCGTTGAGGCGGGGGTGGGTTA
>NZ_JAQGFU010000376.1:0-1900 GCF_030078455.1 Klebsiella sp. Ech2A
GGGGGGCCCATCTCCGCCAGGGGTGAGACCAGCTGCTGGCTGTCAAACGGCTGGTGGATGGCGTCGCGCGCCCGGGCGTGCGCGAGGCCAAAATTCAGCACCTCGCGGGTTGGCAGGCTGGCGCCGCTGCGGCCCAGCGCGATGCGCGCATCGGTGAATTCACGCAGCGGGTTCCAGGCGTCGGGGCGATTCATATCGGTTCTCCTTACGCCATCACGGAAAGTAGAGGATGGCGGGCGTCGGTCAGGCGCAGCGCGCCGTCCGGGTGGGTTATCTGCATTTTCGTCAGCCAGGCGGCGAACTCCGGCGCGTGCTTGAGGCCCAGCAGGCGCCGGGCGTACAGGGCATCGTGGAACGAAGTGCTTTGGTAGTTGAGCATGATATCGTCCGCGCCGGGAACGCCGATTAAAAAGGTCAGCCCGGCGGCGCACAGCAGGGTCAGCAGGGTGTCCATGTCATCCTGATCCGCCTCGGCGTGGTTGGTATAGCAAACGTCGCAGCCGATCGGCAGCCCCATGATCTTGCCGCAGAAGTGATCCTCGAGGCCGGCGCGAATAATCTGCTTCCCGTCATAGAGATATTCCGGGCCGATGAATCCCACCACGGTATTGACCAGCAGCGGATCGAAATGGCGGGCGACGGCGTAGGCGCGGGCTTCGCAGGTTTGCTGATCGACGCCGTGGTGGGCGTTAGCCGAAAGACAGCTCCCCTGGCCGGTTTCAAAATACATCACGTTATTGCCGAGGGTGCCGCGGTTGAGGCTCAGCGCGGCCTCCCTGGCCTCCTGCAGCAGCGCCAGATTAATACCGAAGCCGCCGTTGGCCGCCTCGGTGCCGGCCACCGACTGAAAGACCAGGTCCACCGGCGCGCCGCGCTCAATCAGCTGCAGGGTGTTGGTGACGTGGGTCAGAATGCAGGACTGGGTGGGGATCGCAAAGCGCTGAATGATATCGTCGAGCATATGGTTGAGCTGCGCCAGCACCGGCAGGCTGTCGCTGGCCGGGTTGATGCCGATAACCGCGTCGCCCGCGCCGTACAGCAGGCCGTCGAGCATGCTGGCGGCGATGCCCTTCAGATCGTCGGTCGGGTGGTTGGGCTGCAGACGCACGCTAAGATGCCCCGGCAGGCCAATCGTATTGCGAAAGCGGGTGGTTACCCGGCATTTGCTGGCGGCGAGGATCAGGTCCTGGTTACGCATCAGCTTGCTGACCGCGGCCGCCATCTCCGGGGTTATCGCCCGCGCCACCTGCTGCAGGGTGGCGGTATCGGTGGCGTCATCAAGCAGCCAGTCGCGAAAGTCGCCCACCGTCAGGTGGCTAATCGCCGCGAAGCCGCGGCTATCGTGAGTGTCGATAATCAGCCGGGTGACTTCGTCCTGCTCGTAGGGGATGAGCGGGCTGTCGAGGATCGCCTTTAGCGGCACCTCCGCCAGCGCCATTTTCGCCGCCATCCGCTCTTCGGCGCTATCGGCGATAATCCCGGCGAGGGCATCGCCGGAACGTGCCGGAGAGGCCTTCGCCAGTAGCGTCTTCAGACTATCAAAGCGCCAGACCTGGCCTGATAGCGTTGTTTTATACATGCCGCCTCCTCAGGAGACTATACGCAGCTGCGGATCCGCCGGCGCGCGCTCGCGGGCCGCCGCGGTTTTACGAAACCACAGGTAGCCGCCGAGCATCATGGCCGCAAAAATCAGCGCCAGCAGCGTGTTGTACCAGACCATCGCCACCAGGCAGAGCACCGCCATCGCCAGGGCGAAGGCCGGCGCCCACGGATAGAGCGGCGCGCGGAACGGGCGAATCAGTTTCGGCTCGCTGCGGCGCAGTTTGAACAGCGCCGCCATCGAGGTGATATACATAACAATAGCGCCAAATACCGACATCGTGACGATGCAGGCGGTGAG
>NZ_JAQGFU010000377.1:0-1872 GCF_030078455.1 Klebsiella sp. Ech2A
CTTGCCGTAGATAATCTCTCCGGGGGTATAGAACAGGTCGATGTTGGCGCTCAGGGCGTACAGCGTCAGGCTGACGGCGAGCCCCAGCCCGGCCGCCACCGCCAGCACGATATAGAGGCGGTTCTTACGACGCGTCTGCATCTGCGGCCTCCCGGTCACGGACGCGCGCGGCGGCAATCCGCCGGTCGCGGGCCTGCTGGCCCCGAACTTCACTGAACCGCGCCCGGCGCTGCCACAGGGTATGCGCCGTCAGCAGACCAAAGCCCGCCAGCGCGGCGGCGACGGCCAGCCAGACGTACGGCGCGTAGCCGCCCATCGCCAGAAACGCGGCGAAGGAGGAAAAAGCGGGACTCATTTCGAGGCTCCTTTATTCACCAGCGCCGCCACCCACGGGCGGCGGCGTTCCTGGCGCAGGATCAGATTGCGCAGGCGCATCAGCGTCAGGGTAATAACCAGGCACAGCAGGCCGAGCATGCAGACGCGCAGCGGCAGGCGCATGCTGGGGTCAATGCTCTGCTGCATATTGGTCGACCCCTGATGCAGGGTGTTCCACCAGATGACCGAGTAGTGAACGATCGGCAGGTTGACCGCCCCGACCAGCACGAGGATCCCGGCGGCGCGACCCGCCAGGCGGCGGTCGTCGAAGGCGTGCCAGAGGGCAATAATGCCGCCATAAATAAACAGCAGCACCAGCTCAGAGGTCAGACGGGCATCCCAGATCCACCAGGTTCCCCACATCGGCTTGCCCCACGCGGCGCCGCTAACCAGCGCGATAAAGGTGCAGACGGCGCCAACCGGCGCCAGCGCCGCGACGCTAAGGTCGGCCATTTTGACCTGCCAGACCATGCCGACGAAGGCCGCGGCGGCCATCGCGGCATAGATCCCCATTGACCCCATCGCCGCCGGGACGTGGAGATACATGATGCGATAGCTCTCCCCCTGCTGGTAGTCGGCGGGCGCATAGACAAAGCCCCAGCCCAGCCCCACCGCTAACAGCAGCGCGCTCAGCGTCGCCAGCCACGGGATCCAGCGGTCGCACAGGCCGTATAGCCGTTCGGGGATCGCCAGTTGATGTAATGCTTTCCACATAGACGTTTACTCACACGACTGTTTTTTATCACCGCGTCAGAAAGACCGCAGCGGGTTATTGTACCGTCAGCCGCAGCGCGGCGGCGGTGGCAAACGGGCATAGCGTCGCGCTGGCGGCTAAAAAGGCCCCCAGGATCGCCAGATAGCCATCCACCGGCAGCCCGGCAGAGGCGGCCTGCGTTGCGGCGGTGGCAAAGATTAACAGCGGCCCCGACAGCGGCAGCACCAGCAGGCTAAGCAGCACGCCGCCGCGCCTGAGCCCCACCGTCAGCCCCACGCCAACCGCGCCTAAAAAGCTCAGGGTGGGTGTGCCCAGCAGCAGGGTCAGCGCCAGCACGCCCGCGTCGTGGGCGGTCATCCCCAGCAGCAGCGCCGCCAGCGGGGAGACGATCAGCAGCGGCAGACCGGTCATTATCCAGTGGGCGACCACCTTCACCAGCACCACCGTCGCCAGCGGCGTCGGCAGCAGCAGCAGCTGTTCCAGAGAGCCGTCCTGCCAGTCATCGCGAAACAGGCGATCCATCACCAGCAGCGCCGCCAGCAGCGCCGCGACCCACACTACGCCCGGCGCAATCTGCGCCAGCAGCGGCGGGTTCGCGCCCACGCCGAACGGAAACAGGGTGATAACCAGCAGGAAAAACCACAGCGGATTGAGGATTTCCGCCCCGCTGCGCCAGGCGAGGCGCATTTCGCGGCAAAACAGCGCCCGCATCATCAGCCCACCGCCCTTTCGCCGGAGAGGCGCAGCGTCCGTAGGGGACAGGCCAGCGCCCGCAGCGGCTG
>NZ_JAQGFU010000378.1:0-1869 GCF_030078455.1 Klebsiella sp. Ech2A
GCTGAATACGCCGCGCTTCCTCGCCAGCGGCGATACCACGCGCCTGGCGCTGGATCTCAGCAACCTGACCGACAGGCCGCAAACCCTGAACGTTGCGCTGAGCGCCGGCGGCCTGCTGCAGCTTGCGCAGCCGGAAATCCCGCCGGTTCAGCTGGCGCCGGGCGCGCGCCGCACCCTGTTTGTGCCGGTGAGCGCGAGAGAGGGGTTTGGCGACGGTCAGCTCAGCGCGACCATCAGCGGCCTGAATCTGCCGGGGGAGACCTTCGCCCCGATGCAGAAGCAGTGGAAAATTGGCGTCCGTCCGGCCTTCCCGGCGCGGACGGTGAACGTTGGCGCGGTGCTGCAGCCCGGCGAAAGCTGGCAGGCGCCGGCGGAGCAAGTCCTCGGCTTCTCGCCGGCGACCCTGCAGGGGCAGCTGGTGTTCAGCGGCAAGCCGCCGCTCAACCTGGCGCGCTATATTCGCGACCTGAAGGCCTATCCTTACGGCTGCCTGGAGCAGACCGCCAGCGGACTGTTCCCGTCGCTCTACACCAGCGCGGCGCAGCTAAAAACGCTGGGTATTAGCGGCGACAGCGATGAAAAACGCCGCGCGGCGGTGGATATCGGCATCGCGCGCCTGCTGCAAATGCAGCGCGACGACGGCGGCTTTGCGCTATGGGATAAAAACGGTCCGGAGGAGTACTGGCTCACCGCCTACGCCATGGACTTCCTGGTGCGGGCGGGCGAGCAGGGCTACAGCGTGCCGACCAACGCCATCAATAACGGCAACCAGCGCCTGCTGCGCTATCTGCAGGAGCCGGGGCTGATGACCGTGCGCTACAGCGACGACGCGCCGGCCAGCCGCTTTGCCGCCCAGGCCTACGCCGCTCTGGTGCTGGCTCGTCAGCAAAAGGCGCCGCTTGGCGCGCTGCGTGAAATCTGGACCCGCCACGAGCAGGCGCGTTCCGGCCTGCCGCTGCTGCAGCTCGGCATTGCGCTGAAGACGATGGGTGACGCACCGCGCGGCGAGCAGGCGCTGAAGCTGGCGATGAGCACGCCGCGTCAGGACCGGGATCGCTGGCTGGGAGATTACGGCAGCGCGCTGCGCGATGATGCCCTGAAGCTGGCCCTGCTGGAGGAGAATAAGCTGCTGCCGGAGGCGCAAAACGCGCTGCTGAGCAGCCTGGCCGACGAGGCCTACGGCCAGCGCTGGCTCTCTACTCAGGAGACCAACGCCCTGTTCCTTGCCGGGCGCACGCTGCAGGATCTCCCCGGCAGCTGGCAGGCGCAAACCTCGCTGCAGGCGCAGCCGCTGGCGGCGGATAAGGCGCAGACCCGCAACCTCACCGGTGACCAGCTGGCGGCGCTGCAGGTCAGCAATACCGGCAGCCAGCCGCTCTGGCTGCGCCTCGACAGCAGCGGCTATCCGCTTAGCGCCCCGCAGCCTGCGGGCAACGTGCTGGGCATTGAACGGCAGGTCTTCGACACCCGCGGCCAGCAAAAATCGCTGACCTCGCTGCGCAGCGGCGAGCTGGTGCTGGTGAAGCTGGAAATTACCGCTACGCGCAACGTGCCGGATGCGCTGGTCGTCGATCTGCTGCCGGCGGGGCTGGAGCTGGAAAACCAGAACCTGGCAAACAGCAGCGCCAGCCTGCAGGAGAACGGCGAGGCGGTGCAGAACCTGCTCAATCAGATGCAGCAGGCGGATATTCAGCATATCGAATTCCGCGACGATCGCTTTGTTGCCGCGGTAGCGGTAAACGAAGGGCAGCCGGTGACGCTGGTCTACCTGGCGCGGGCGGTAACGCCCGGGACCTATCAGGTGCCGCAGCCGCAGGTGGAGTCGATGTACGTTCCGCAGTGGCGGGCAACCGGCACGGCCAGCGGTCC
>NZ_JAQGFU010000379.1:0-1851 GCF_030078455.1 Klebsiella sp. Ech2A
GCCGAAGGCGAGCCGGTTGGGCCGGGGATCCTGTGGAGCGATACCCGCAGCCGGGAGCTGATGAGCGATCTGCTGCGCCGTCCGGACTTCGATCGCCGCTTCTTTGCCGAGACCGGCACCCACCTGCAGCCGTGCAATACCAGCATGCAGCTATGCTGGCTGCGGCACTATCAGCCGGAGCGGCTGGCGGCGGCGCGCTATCTGTTTTTTGCCAAAGACTGGATCCGCTTTCGCCTGACCGGCGTTGCGGCGCTGGATATCACCGATGCCAGCACCTCGCTGCTCAATCAGCAGAGCGGGGAGCTCTCGGCGGTGGGGCTGAATGAAATGGGGCTTGCCGATCTGCAGCACCTTTTCCCGCCGCTGCTGGCGCCGGATGCGCAGGCCGGCACCCTGCGCGACGAGGTGGCGGCGCTGACCGGACTGGCGGCCGGTACGCCGGTGGCCGCCGGCGCGCTCGACGTGTGCAGCGCGGCGCTCGGCTGCGGCGCGGTGAACGACGGTGATATCTATACGATCCTCGGCACCACCTGCTGTACCGGCATCGTGTGCCACGGTCGTCAGACGGTGAACGAGGGGACGCGCTACGTCACCCATACCGAAGCGGGAAGTTTTATTAACCTCTTCCCGATGCAGGCCGGGACGCCGAATATTGACTGGCTGCAGCAGCATATCTCCCTCAACCCGGATCTCCAGCAGCTTGAGCAGGCGATTGCCGACGTCGAGCCCGGCAGCGGGGGCGTGTTCTGGCAGCCCTATCTGAACGGCGAGCGCGCGCCGTTTTACAGCCCGGACGCGCGGGCCGGCTACTTTGGCATCAGCCAGCACACCACCCGCGCCGAGCTGCAGCGGGCGGTCTTTGAGGGGCTGGCCTACGCCATCGTCGATTCGCTGCAGGGCTATCCGCAGGGCGGAGAGCTCTACCTGACCGGCGGCGGCGCGGCCTCCGCGACCTGGCTACAGATTATTGCCGACTGCAGCGGCAGAACGGTGGTCTCCAGCACCTTTAACGAACTCAGCGCCCGCGGGGCGGCGATTCTGGCAGCCCGCAGCGTTGGCGGGCTTGCGCACTACCCGCAGCTTGAGCAGACGCGCTATCAGCCACATCCGCGGGCGCACGCCCGCTACGCCGCGCTCTATCCGGTCTATCGCCTGCTGCGCGAACAGATGCTGCCCGTCTGGCAGGCCAGGCAGGAGGCGCTTCAACGTATTTCTCAGGAATCAGACCAATGAAAATTGTTTTTACCGCCGAACACTCCGGCGATCTTACGGCGTTCCAGCAGCTGGGCGAGCTGCGGGTGGAGGGATGGGCGCTGGGCAAGCCGAAGCTTAGCGCCGGCCAGCTGATCGACCTGGCCCACGATGCCGACGTGCTGGTGACCAGCTACGACGACGTCACGGAAGAGGTGATCGCCGCCTGTCCGCGCCTGAAGGTGATTGCCTGTACCCGCGCCAATCCGGTGAATATCGACGTTAAAGCCGCCGCGGCGCGCGACATCCGCGTGCTCTATACGCCGGGCCGCAACGCCGACGCCGCGGCGGAGCTGACGCTTGGGCTGATGCTGAGCCTGGCGCGGCATATCCCGCAGGCGCACGCGGCGCTGAAGCGCGGCGAATTTACCCAGGCCGACAACGCGGCGGCGGTGACTCAGGCCGGGCTGCGCCGCGACGTGGTGTGGGACGTCAGCCCGCAGAGCCCTTACGAGGTGTTTAAAGGCAGCGAGCTGCGCAATAAGACGCTGGGGCTGGTTGGCTACGGCAATATTGGTCGCCGGGTGGCGCGTATCGCCCGCGCCTTCGGCATGGCGGTGCTGGTGGTGGACCCGTTCGTGGCGGCCGAGGATATTAACG
>NZ_JAQGFU010000037.1:0-32530 GCF_030078455.1 Klebsiella sp. Ech2A
GGCGGGTTTGACTTTTGGCCCCCCGGCCGCGCGCCATCGCGCTTAGCTGAACAGCTTGCCTTTAAGCAGGTTCATGCCTTCAGACAGCAGATCCTGCTGCGCAGGCGCTTCGCCCTGCGGAGATAAGCCATCGACAATTTTCGGCAGATACTCGGAGATAAGCGACGAGGCGGTCTGCGGGTCGATCCCAAGCCTGGCCGCGAGATCCTGCAGCGCGGACGATCCGAACACCGAGGTGACCTGGTCACTGGAGACCGGAATATTGCCCTGCTGGCCGATCCAGGATTCAACGATCTCACCCAGGCCGCCGCTGCGGAATTTTTCGAGGATCCCCTGGACGCCCCCCTGCTGCTGGATCCAGGCCATGATGGCCTGCAGCTGCTCTGCTTTACCGGCCTGGCCGCCGAGCATACCGCCAATTTGATCAAGTAGTCCCATTACCGACTCCGTAACAATAGAGCGTGCATAACGCCGATTTTCCCGCCTTACTTATTCGGGATAATCAGCACCTGTCCCGGATAGATCTTGTCGGGATGCTTTAACATCGGCTTGTTGGCTTCAAAGATCCGCTGATAGTCATTCGCCGAGCCGTACACGGTTTTAGAAATAGCGCTCAGCGTGTCGCCGGATTTCACGGTGTAGTAGCGGCTCTCGGCGCCGCTCTGCGTGACGCTCACGTTGTCGCTGACCTGGGCAATGCCGGTGACGTTACCCACCGCCACCATAATTTTTTCCTTATCTTCCTGCGAGCCGACGTCGCCGGTGACCGTCGCGGTGCCGTCTTCGGCCACGGTGATGCTGACCTTATCCGCGCCGGGGAGATTAAGCCCATCGATATGCTTTTTCAGCTTATCGGCCTGGCTCTCTTTGTCCCCGCCCGAAACGGCATCCCAGATTTTCTCGCCCGCTTCTTTCACAAAACTCAATAAACTCATACCAATCTCCTTTTAGCAGAAGTGATCTATGAAGAACGTTCATCAGACCAGACCAGATAATAATAGTTCATAAATGGCGCCCGACCTCGGTCAGCGCGTGCTCGACAAACCGGGTCAGCTTCGGCAACGGACGAAGATCCTGACGCCAGAGCAGATGCACCGGGCGCGGTTCGGGGGTATAGGCCTCGAGCACGCGGACCAGTTTTCCGCTGGCAAGATCCTCCGCCAGCAGCACTTCCGGCTGCAGCAGCAGGCCGGCTCCGGCGATGGCCGCCATCCGCAGGCCGTAGCCGTCGTTGCAGCGAAGGATCGCATCGCGCCGCCAGCGCACCTCTTGCGTGACGCCCGGCAGCTTCCACTCGTTGCGCGCGGTCCACACCGTATGCGAGAGGCAGAGATGGCCGGCAAGGTCGGCCGGCGTGAGCGGCGTGCCGTGGCGGCTGAGATAGGCAGGGGCGGCGCAAATCACCATCCGGTAGGCGCAGAGATATTTCGCCACCAGGTCGGTTTGGTGAATATCGCCAATGCGGACAGCCAGATCGAATCCTTCATCCACCAGATCGACCAGCCGGTTGGTCAGATCGAGCTCCACGCGCACGTCCGGCCACTGCTGTAAGAAGGTGGCGGTCAGCGGCGCCATGACGCAGGCGCCAAATGAGGTCGGCGCGCTGATGCGCAGCGTCCCTGCGGGCGCCAGCCGCAGTCGCTCCACCGAGCTTTCGGCGATTGAGACCTGCTCCAGAACGCGTTTCGCCTCTTCATAGTAGACTCGCCCGGCGTCGGTGAGGCTCTGGCGGCGGGTGTTGCGCTCAAGCAGGCGCGTCGCCAGCCGGCGTTCGATGAGGGCAATATATTTGCCCACCATCACCGCCGACATCTCCAGGTGCGATGCCGCCTCGGTAAAACTGCCGTACTCCACGACGGCGATAAACGTTTCCATTCCGCGCAGCTTATCCATATTGCGAACCTCAGGTTAGTAATCATCTAACTTTTTGCCAGTTTATCCGATATCCATTTCATTAAAGAATAGAGGCTCACAACTTATCAGGAGTCAGCCATGAAAATCGTCGTTATAGGTGCCAGCGGTACCGTAGGCCGCGCGGTCACCGCAGAGCTCAGTCGTCAGCATGAAGTCATTCGCGTCGGTCGGTCTCAGGGCGACCATCAGGTTGATATCACCTCTCAGCAAAGCGTCCAGGCGCTGTTTGAAAAAATTGGCCGGGTTGATGCGATTGTCTCGGCGAGCGGAAGCCTGTTCTTTGGTCCGCTGGCCACCATGACCGACGACAATTTCAACCAGGGCCTTCAGGACAAGCTGCTGGGGCAAATCCGCCTGGCGCTCACCGGCCAGCACTATTTGAACGACGGCGGCTCCATCACCCTTATCAGCGGCATCGTGGCGCATGAGCCGATCGCCCAGGGCGTCAACGCCACGACGGTTAACGCCGGCCTGGAGGGCTTCGTCCGCGCCGCTGCCTGCGAGCTGCCGCGCGGGATCCGCATCAACCTGATCAGCCCCACGGTGCTGACCGAATCAGCCGCCGCCTATGACGGGTTCTTCCCGGGCTTTATCAGCGTCCCGGCTGCGACGGTGGCCCAGGCGTACCGCCGCAGCGTGGAGGGAGTCCAGAGCGGTCGGATATACACCGTCGGCTATTAATAATTCGCCCGTCACTAATAACCCGCCGCGCTGGCGGGTTATTATTTATCTCTGCAGAGGCTATTTCTTCGCCGTTAATCCGCTCAGCGCCGGCGCCGCGTGTTTTAAATATTGATCCATCGCACACTATGAATAAATGAATATTGTTGTGAACAACCTCGCATATTTAATTTACGCGCCGTAGACGACCGCTGCCAGCAGCGACAGGCAATCCCATGATTTATCTCGGATTAGATTAAATATATTTCGGACTTATCGTCATTATCTGGCGAATTAAAGCGGCTGCTATATTCCCTACAATAAATATGCCTTTGCTTTTATTGCCGACCCTCAATCATTCCACGCCGCATCCGCCTGCTCGCAGAATTATCTGCCTTAAATTAGCCGCCCAGATTGTTAAATATAAAACAAGCTGGAGCGCAGCATAAACGTCTAAAAATGAGCGGAAGATGGCCAACCGTTAACCACAATCAGGCCCTGGGCCCCGGGTAAAGCACTTTTTTTATATCGACGTTCGACATTTTTAATAATTTCCAAAATGATACGAGATTGTGAGAATAGCAAACGAAATGTTATGATGAGTAGATTAGCTGTACTCCTCATTGGAATATCAATCTAACGCTGATTTATACCCATGATGCTTCAGGCGACTTCGTTGTTGGCTGCGTTCGCTCAGCTAGCGGCCTGCTGTTGCCTGAATCATTCACGGTATAGACCCACAGTGATGAGAGAGCACCATGACTAAACATCAACCTGTCAACGTTGAAAATCTCGAAAGCAATACCATCAGACCTATCCCTCTTAATATGCGACACGGCAAACCGGGCGATCTGTTTACCATCTGGTTTGGCTCTAACATCATGCTATTAACCGTTATCACCGGAGCGATGTCGGTCACTATTTTCCATCTCTCTTTTTTCTGGTCTGTCGTTGCGCTGTTTATCGGTAGTCTGGTCGGCGGGCTGTTTATGGCCCTGCATTCCGCACAGGGTCCAAAGCTCGGCGTACCGCAAATGGTGCAAACCAAGGGCCAGTTTGGCTCCTATGGTTCGGTGCTGGTGGTGTCCATTGTCGTATTAATGTATATCGGCTTTACCGCCTCCAGCCTGGTATTAGGCGGGCAGTCCATGCACGCCATCTATAAGCCGATGAACTCCGACGTGGGGATTATTATCGTCGGCGCCCTGAGTCTGTTTGCCACTATTTTTGGCTATAAGATCATCCACTCCTACGCCAGAATTATGTCGTGGATATCCGGGATTGTGCTGGCCGCAACCTTTCTGTGGATCGTCTTTGTCCACGGGCTGCCGGTCGATTTTCTCGATCGCGGCGGTTTCAACAAGGTTGGGTTCCTCGGCGCGGTCTCGATTGCCGCGCTGTGGCAGCTGGCCTACGCGCCCTATGTCTCTGACTACTCGCGCTATATGCCTTACAGCACCAACGACAAAAGCGTCTTTTACGCCAGCTACTTTGGCTGCATCTTAGGCTCTTATCTGCCGATGGTTCTCGGAGTGCTGGTGGCAACCAGTATTGGCAATGATGATATTATTCAGGGCATTATTGACCTCACCGGCGGCTTCGGCGCGGTGGTTATCGTGGTGCTGGCGCTGGGGATTGCCGCCACAAACTCGATGATGCTGTACTGCGGCGTGCTCTGTACGCTGACCCTGGGCCAGACCTTTATTGACGGCTGGTCGCCGATGGCCCGCGCAAGGATAATTACCGCTATCCTCACCATGCTCCTTGAAATAGCGCTGGCGATCTACGGCCAGGAAAACTTCCTGTTAATCTATACCAACTTTATTACCGTCCTGCTGTATGTCCTGGTGCCGTGGACGGCAATTAACCTGGTGGATTATTACCTGGTTGCGCACGGCGAATATGATGTCGAATCCTTCTTTAAGCGCGACGGCGGAATATATGGCTACTTTAATGCTACCGCCATCTTCTGCTATTTGTTGGGGATATTAGTTGAGGTGCCGTTTATGTCGACGGCGATTTATACCGGCCCGATTGCAACCGCATTTGGCGGGGCTGATTTATCATGGATTATTGGTCTGCTGGTGGTTTCACCGGTCTATTACGCTCTCTCTAAAGCAAAAACGGTGAAGAGTATCAGCCTGGTGAAAGAGAAAGTTTAGCGCTTCGCTTTTAAGACCCTAAATAACCTGAGCGCCAGGAAGGCGGCAGCTTGAGGTATAGCGGGTATATTCAGTACGTTTTGCTGACTCCGGATAAACCATCCGGAGTTTTTTTTATCCGTATACGGCGGCAGAACAGGGTGCAGGGCGGGGATGAAAATAAGCGGAGCGTTAGAGGGGAAAAAACGCGCCTGAGCCCAGGCGCGGAAACGTTAAGACAGCATCATCCAGCGGCGCAGATTACCCAGCATCGTCAGGCACTTCTCCAGCTGAGCGAGGGCAATAAACTCATCCGCCTTATGCCCTTGATCCATACTTCCGGGCCCGCAGATCAGCGTGGCTACGCCCGCCTCATCGAACAGGCCGCCCTCGGTACCGAAGGCCACGGTGGAAAACGCCTCGCTTTGCGCCCACTGCGCCAGCCAGCCGGCAAACTCCGACTGCGGGTCGCTGAGCAGGCCCGGATAGCGGCTGAGCGGGCTAAAGGTAATATCCGCCTGCGGCGCCACCGCCCGCATCGACGTCAGCAGCTCGCCTGCGGCGTAGCCGTGCAGCTCGGCGAGGGTCGGCTCGAGCGAGACGTCCGGCAGATGGCGAATTTCAAAATCAAACTGGCAGCTTTCCGGCACGATATTGAGCGCCGCCCCGCCGTGAATCACCCCAACCTGCAGCGTGCTGTAAGGCGGGTCAAAGCGGCTATCACGGGTCTGCGCCAGCGTTTCGCCGAGCGTACCTAAGCGGGTAATCAGCTTTGCCGCATACTCGATGGCGTTGACGCCGCTGGGCGCGTAGGCCGAATGGCAGGCCTTGCCCTGCACCGTACAGCGCATGGCCAGCTTGCCCTTATGGCCGTAGACCGGACGCATCTCCGTGGGCTCGCCGATAATGCACAGCGCCGGCTTGTCCTTTGAGGCTTTAAGATGGTCCACCAGGCTGCGTACGCCAAGGCAGCCGACCTCCTCATCGTAGGAAAAGGCCAGATGCAGCGGCATGCGTAAAGGTTGGGAGAGAAAGTCGGGAACGGCGGCCAGCACGCAGGCGATAAAGCCTTTCATATCGGTGCTGCCGCGGCCGTAGCAGAGGTCGTCGCGCAGGGTGAGTTCAAACGGAGGCACCGTCCAGCGCTGCCCGTCAACCGGAACCACGTCGGTATGGCCCGAGAGCATCACGCCTCCCGGCCCCTCGGGGCCAAAGCGGGCGTAGAGGTTGGCTTTTTTGCCTCCCTCATCAAAGAAAAGCCGCGTGGCAATGCCATAGCCGCGGAGATACTCATCGATATAGTTAATCAGCTGCAGATTCGATTCGCGGCTGGTGGTGTCGAATGCCAGCAGCGTCGCGAGGATCCGTTTCAGGTCGCTATTCATCACCCGGTACTCCGTAACTGGGGGCCTCCCGCGGGTCGAGCGCGCGCGTAATATAGGCCTGCATCTGCGGCTCATACGCCAGCCACAGCGCGGTAAGCTCGCCAATCGGATCCTGTTCGTGCCAGTCAACCCGCAGGTCAACCAGCGGCCAGGAGTAATCATCCACGACTTTTACCGCCGCAGAGTGCACCGGCCCGGCCTCGCCGCCGAGGGCCAGACCCGCCTGGAGAGCGGCCAGCAGGCGCGTCGCCATCTCCCCTTCGGCCTGCTGGAATTCGGCAACCATCGCCTCAACCACCGCGCTGCTGGCGAGCATATTGCCGCCGGCGATACAGTTTACCCCTTCGGCAACGTGATAGATGCCGAGAGTTTTATCGCCGCTAAACGAGGCCGTTTCGCCGCTGGCGTTGATGGCGATAATCTGCCGATAGCGGCTGAAATCATCCTCCGCCAGCGCCTTACGCAGCGCCTTTTCCGGCGCCAGCCCCTGCTCCAGCTGGGAGAGCGTCAGCTGACCGAGGGCAGGCAGGGTAATGTTCTGGCTGGATACCGCGCCGACTCCCGCCAGCAGCCACGGGCAGCGAGCGCCGACGGCAATACTGGAGGAGCTTATGGCGATGCCAAACTGCCCGGTTTCCGGGCAGAATGCCGCGATAGAAAACGTCATGGCGGCTCCTTATTTCACATAGCCATCGGGGATTACGGCGATCACGTCAATTTCCATCAGCCACTGCGGCTGCGCCAGGCCTGAGATAACCAGCCCGGTGGAGATGGGAAACACGCCCTTCAGCCACTTGCCAACTTCCTGATAGACCGGCTCACGATAGCGCGGGTCGATAATATAGGTGGTGGTTTTCACAATATGCGAAAGGTCGCTTCCGGCCTCTTCCAGCAGCTGCTTGACGTTTTTCATCGCCTGCTCGGCCTGAGCCTGCGGGTCGCCCAGCCCCACCAGATTGCCTTCAAAATCCGTGCCCACCTGGCCGCGCACGTAGACGGTGTTACCGGCGCGTACGGCCTGGCACAAATCGTTGTCCAGGGTCTGATTGGGATAGGTCTCTTTGGTGTTAAACATGCGAATACGGGTATGTGTCGGCATCATTTTTATCCTGATTAAGAGCTACAGTTCAGCGCTGACCGGCATCCCGGTACTGGCTGTATTTCCGCTGGGTCGCGATATGGTCGGCAATGTGCTTCGCATCATGCCAAACGCCCCAGATAAAGGTCGAACCCCGACGCGACAGCCACGGCAGGCCGAGGAAATAGACCCCCGGTTCGCTGGAGACGCCGCGCTGGTGCTGAGGGCGATTCTGCGCGTTAAAGGCGTTAACGTTGAGCCAGCCGTAATCGACGGCGTAGCCGGTCGCCCAGATGATGCTCGTCACGCCGGCCTGCGCCAGGTCCAGAGAGAGGATCGGCGACGTCATGCACGCCGGGTCGGCTAAGAATTCGCGCGCCGCGGGCTCCGGCGGCAAATCGAGGCCGTTGGCCGCAACGTAGGCGTCAGCGGCGTCCAGCAGCGAGAGGTAGTTTTCATCGCCGCGGCGGATGTTGTCGCCCAGGTCCGGCTGGAAGGTGGCGACGCCGGATTCAAACGCCTTCGTCAGCCCGACGAGGGTGATGCCGCGCTGCGCCAGCTCGCGAAAATCCACCGTCCGCCCGCCGTGGGCGCCGCTCACCGCGATGGTGACGTGCTCTTTCCCCGGCTCGCTGGCGGGGGCATCCCACAGGCCCAGCACCCCCAGCCACCAGCAGAAATCCCGGTTGCGGTAGGCGCGCGGCGGCCGGTCGTGGGCGCCGACGGAGAGATAGACCTCGCGGCCCGCGCGCTGGAGCTCATCGGCAATCTGCACGCCGGAGGAGCCGGCGCCAACCACCAGCACCGCGCCGGCGGGCAGCTGCTCAGGGTTGTAGTATTTGGCGGAATGGATCTGATGAATGTCGCCCTCTTTCGGCGCAATCGGCGGAATGACCGGCTTCTGGAACGGCCCGGTCGCGGCAACGATGCGCTGCGCTTCGATCACCCCATCCGTGGTTTCCACGGTAAATCCGGGACGTCCGCTGTTGCGAACCGCGCTTTTTACCTCCACGCCGGTACGCACCGGCAGGGAGAATTTCCTGACGTAATCTTCAAAGTACTGCGCCACATCGTCCTTAGGAATAAAGCTATCCGGCTGGCCGCCTTTAAACTCCATTCCCGGAAAGCGGTCGTGCCACGCCGGGCCGTTCGCCACCAGCGAATCCCAGCGCCCGGTACGCCAGGCCTCCGCGATACGGTTTTTCTCGATAACCAGATGCGAGATCCCCAGCTGGGTCAGATGCTCACTCATGGCAATACCGGCCTGACCCCCGCCAACAATCAGCGTATCAATTTGTGTTTTTTCTACGGTCATAAATGTGTCCTTCGAATGGAGTTCAATCGCCAGGAATAAACCACTGCGCAGGACCGAGGTTAATAAACAGTAACAAACAGGTAAATTATTATAAATTTAGAACCTGAGAATAAAATAGTGATGCAGAGTGCAGCACCTTGAATCTAAAAGGTAAAGCGGATTTTAGCATAAAATATTCGCCGGATAATTTTGTGCTTATCGCTTATTTATCGGTGCGGCGAGAGGCAGCCTGCGAGGATATAAAAAATATATGCAGAGTATCGTTTTTTTATATTCAGAAAATATGCCGCCAAATATAAAAAGGCCCGCACGGGCGCAGGCCGCTGAGCTGAATAAAACTCCGGTCAGGCCACCCGCGCCGCCTGCTCCGGCGGGCTGAGCACCGCGTTGCGGCAATATTCCATAAACAGTTTGGCGGGGTTAGTGGGCTCGCTGCTGCGCAGATGAGCCATCACCAGCGTCGAGTTGGCCATCTCATCCTGAATCTCGACGCAGCGCACCTGCTGCCCGTCGTAGGTGATATCGGAAACCGGGCGGGTCACCAGAACCGAAAAGCCCAGTCCCTGGCCGACCATGCAGCGCACCATCTCAATCGACGGCGAACTGTAGGCCACCTGAGGGTTGTAGCCTTTATCTTTGAAAATACTGATGAAATAGTTACGGCTGGGGACAACATCCAGCAGCACCATCGGCAGGTGGCTCAGCTCCGACAGCTTGACCGACGCCCGCTGCGCCAGCGGGTGGTTTGCCGGCAGCAGCGCGTAGGGCTTTTGCGGCGCGTTCAGGCTCTCGGTCTGAATCGAGACATCCAGCTCGAGATCGTACATAAACGCCAGGTCAAAGCGACCGCGGTGCAGGCCGTGGGCAATTTCATGCTGCTCGCCATCGTAAATTTTAATGGTGATATCCGGATAAATGGTCTTAAACCCGGCGATCAGCGACGGCAGGTAGAGCGGCGCCGCGGTCTCGAAACAGCCGATAGAAACAATCCCCGACACCAGCTCATTATCCGCCCTCGAGTTTTGCTCGAACTGGTACGAGAGTCGGAGCAGCTCCTTCGCTTTCTCATAGAAGCGCTGCCCGCTGGAGGTCATGGAGACCCCCTGCGCATGGTGGCGAATAAAAAACTGCTGCTCAAACATATCTTCCAGGGTTTTCACCGCGATGGAGATAGAGGGCTGCGCGATATGGAGCTGCCGGGAGGCTTCGGCAATGCTCTCCGCTTCGACAACGGCAACAAAGTATTTGAGCTGTTTCAGGGTGAAATGGGGCATGCGATACCTTATTTTTTGTTGGCAAAGAGATGAGCTGAATAGGATTAAACGATGCTCCCCCTCGGGCGCAACCCCGCCGACAAATAAAGATCAACAATCCGACATCGGTCAGGTTTTTACAGAAAATTAACATGCAGGCGTAAAGAAAACGACGGCGCCGTCACGGGGCGGCGGCTTTATGGCGGCGGCTAAAAAAGGCCGGATATATTTTTTTAGTTTCTTATGGCCTAATCTAAGAACATTAAATATGGTCACGAATAGCCTAACCATCGATCGGCAAAAACCGGCGATAAAAATAAAAGCTATTTAATTACATGACATTAAAATCACAAATGGTGAATTATTTTGAACCATATCACACAACGCGTCATCGGCAGGATCCGCGCGCCGGCGGCGCCCTGCCAGGCTAACAAAGTTTTTTATGGAGGTTACCTAGATTTTTAGTCCTTTCTCACTTCTCCCCCCTCCGGCATCATGAATTAACGGCAACAAATAAATAACAATTACGCAACACGATAACGGAGAGGCTTATGACCGACAGAAACTTTTGGCACAGCAGGCTGCAGGAGCAGCGCTTTATCAGCCATGCCATCGTCGATGGCCAGCCCTACGTCGCCCAAAGCCGCCGCGTTTTCCCGGTTATCAACCCTGCGTCCAACGCGTTGCTCGCCGAGGTCACCGCGCTTCAGGCAGAAGATATTGCTATCGCCGTCCGGTCCTCCCGTAAGGCCTTTGACTCAGGCATCTGGTCAGGGCTCTCCGCGCAGGAACGCAAGGCCGTTCTGCTGCGGCTGTCGGGGCTGATCCTCGAACATCGAGAAGAGCTGGCGCTGCTGGAGAGCGTCAGCATGGGTAAACCGGTCAACGATGCGCTAAACGTCGACGTTCCCGGCGCAGCGCACGTTTTCTCGTGGTACGCCGAAAGCGTGGATAAGATTTACGACGAGGTGGCCCCCGCCAGGAAAGGCTCGCTGGCCACCATCACCCGCGAAGCGATTGGCGTCGTGGCGGCCATCGTGCCGTGGAACTTCCCGCTCGACCTCGCCTCGTGGAAGCTCGGCCCGGCGCTGGCGGCCGGTAATAGCGTGATCCTCAAGCCTTCGGAGAACTCGCCGTTTTCGGCGCTGCGTCTGGCGGAGCTGGCGCTTGAGGCGGGCCTCCCGGCGGGCGTGCTGAACGTCGTCACCGGCCTGGGGACCGAAGCCGGCAGCGCCTTAGGCCTGCATAACGACGTCGATACCATCACCTTCACCGGCTCTACCGCCGTCGGCAAAGCCTTTATGGCCTACTCCGCGCAGTCCAACCTCAAGCAGGTCTGGCTGGAGTGCGGCGGCAAAAGCGCCAATATCGTCTTCGCCGACTGTCAGGATCTCGATCTGGCCGCCGAAAAAGCGGCTTTCGGCATCTGCTTCAACCAGGGCGAGGTCTGCTCGGCTAACTCTCGCCTGCTGGTCGAGCGGACAATTTACGCCGAATTTATCGCGAAGCTGCAGGAAAAAATGCAGGTGTGGGCACCCTCTCATCCCTTTGAGCCCGCAGCCAAAATGGGCGCCATGGTCAGCGCGGCGCATGCGCAAAAGGTGATGAGCGCCATCCGCACCGCCGAGCGCGCCGGTGCCCGCGTCCTCATCGGCGGTCGCGAGATTGAGATCGACGGCGTCGCCAACTACGTGGAACCGACGCTGATTGAAGCCGCGGATACCGCCTCCTCCCTGTGGCAGGAGGAGATTTTCGGCCTGGTGCTTGCCGTTATGCCTTTTGACGACGAGCAGCAGGCCGTCACTCTGGCCAATCAGCACATTTACGCCCTCGCCGCCTCGGTGTGGACCGACGATCTCCACCGCGCCCATCGCGTTGCCGGAATGCTTAACGCCGGGACCGTCTCGGTGAATACCGTCGACGCGCTGGACGTCAGCGTGCCGTTTGGCGGCAATAAGCAGTCTGGCTTTGGCCGCGACCTGTCGCTGCACGCCTTTGACAAATTCACCAGCCTCAAAACGACCTGGTTCCAGTTTCGCTAGCACCCGGCAGCTTTCGCATTTAGATCCCGCTTACAGGAGAGAGAAGATGACTACCCCGAATAACCCGCAGCGCAGCACCACGGACTACCAGAGCGCCGATGCCGCGCACCATATCCACGCCTTTCTCGACCAGAAGGCGCTGAACGCCGAGGGGCCTCGCGTGATGGTTCGCGGGGAGGGTCTGTACCTTTGGGATAACGACGGCAACAAGTACCTCGACGGCATGTCCGGCCTGTGGTGCACCCAGCTCGGCTACAGCCGCCAGGATCTGGCGGATGCGGCGGCGGCGCAGTTCGCTAAGCTGCCCTATTACAATATGTTCTTCCACACCACCCACCCGACGGTAATCGAGCTCTCCGAGCTGCTGTTCAGCCTGCTGCCGCCGCACTACAGCCACGCGATTTATACCAACTCGGGTTCTGAATCGAACGAAGTGCTGATCCGCACCGTTCGCCGCTACTGGCAGATCCTCGACAAGCCGCAGAAGAAGGTGATGATTGGCCGCTGGAACGGCTATCACGGCTCAACCCTCGCCGCCACCGCGCTGGGCGGGATGAAGGCGATGCACGCCATGGGCGGCATGATCCCCGACGTGGCCCATATCGACGAGCCCTACTGGTACATGCACGGCGGCAGCCTGACGCCGCACGAGTTTGGCCTGCGCTGCGCCGGTCAGCTCGAGGAGAAAATACTCGAGCTGGGCGCGGAAAACGTGGCCGGTTTTATCGCCGAGCCGTTCCAGGGCGCGGGCGGGATGATTTTCCCACCGGAAAGCTACTGGCCTGAGATCCAGCGCATTTGCCGGAAGTACGACGTCCTGCTGTGCGCCGATGAGGTCATTGGCGGCTTTGGCCGCACCGGCGAGTGGTTCGCGCATCAGTACTTCGGCTTCGAGCCGGATACGCTGTCCATTGCCAAAGGGCTGACCTCCGGGTACGTGCCGATGGGCGGCCTGGTGCTGAGCAAGCGCATGGCGGAAGTGCTGGTTGAAAAAGGCGGCGTCTTCGCCCACGGTCTGACCTACTCCGGCCACCCCGTTGCCGCCGCGGTGGCGATCGCCAACCTCAAGGCGCTGCGTGACGAAAACCACGTCACCAACGTGCACGACAACACCGGCCCGTATCTGCAGAAAACGCTGCGCGAGGTCTTCGACAATCACCCGCTGATCGGCGAAGTTCAGGGCGCGGGCCTCGTTGCGGCCCTGCAGTTCGCGGAAGATAAAAGCACCCGCCGCCGCTTCGCCAATGAGAACGAGCTGGCCTGGCGCTGCCGCACCATCGGTTTTGAGGAGGGAGTCATTATTCGCTCGACGCTGGGGCGGATGATCATGGCGCCGGCGCTGATCGCCGGACGTAGCGAGCTGGACGAGCTGGTCGAGAAGACCAAACGCGCCGTCGACCGTACGGCGAAGGAAGCCGGCCTGCTGTAACCCCTGCCCGTTGCCGAAGCGATGATTACCCTCGTCGAAGGCCTGCCGACCTGATAACCCCAACGCCCGCACTCCCGCGGGCGTTCTCGCGTCGCCGACGATGTAACAAATTCGTCATAATTCTCTCCCCGCCGATGATTTACGCAGCACTCGGCGGGATCGGCGAAACGTTACGCTGCACTAAAATGGAAAAAAGAAATTATATTTCAAAAAATCAGTAAGTTCGCCCGCATAACCGTTGGCGATGGCTGCTGTTACCATAAAAAGTAGTTGATCTGATACGCACAAGCTCTTATTTTGCTTGTCAGTTTTTCAAACGAGATAAAACGATGCCTACTATTACAGCCGGTAGTATGAAAGAAGCAAAAGAATTAATTAACTGCGGGAAATATAAGGAAATAGTTCTTAACTTTGATATTGATGCAGATGATTTTTTCACCCTCGCGACATCCCAGCACGCCACAAAAATCACCATCTCCGACAAAAACACCCACTCACCGGTAAAATTAGAAAAATAATTAAAAACCTCTGAGGTCTTTCTTATGTTGCTATTTATTGGCACAGCGGCAGTTGCTTTTCTCTCTTCATTAATGCTGATCTGGCTCGACGATCGCATCAGCGAGCAGGATTAACCTCCGGCGCGCAGCACCCCTCTCTTATTTTACATGCCCGTGTGCGCTCATCGTGAAGCGCTACGGGCTGTTCCAGCAGCACCCGATCCCCCCAGCTTCAACGATCTGTCACTGGCCGTTCTGCGCAAAGCGTGAAGGCTCCGCGCCGTCTCGCGACGCGGAGTGAAAGCGCGGTAATTACAGCGATTTCGCCAGGCGTTCGACGGCGGTCAGCAGACCCGCTTCCGACACCGTTGAGTAGGAGAGGCGCAGCGTGCGGGTATCCGGATTGTCGTTATAGAACGCTTCGCCCGGCACGTAGACCACGCCGTTTTCGAGGGTCTTTTTCATCCATTGCATGGTATCGAACGGATAGCGGAAGCGGGCCCACAGGAACATACCGCCTTTGGGTCGGCTGAACTCCAGATGCTCGCCAAGCTGGCTCTCCAGGGCATCGGCCAGGGCGACGCACTTCTTGCGGTAATCTTCGCGGATCAGGGCTATCTGGTTCTCCAGGCGGTTCCTCGCCAGATATTCCGCGGTGATCACCTGCGACAGCATGTTGGTGTGGAGATCCGCCGCCTGCTTGACGATCACCGTCTGCTGCGCCAGCCAGTCCGGCATCACAATCCAGCCGATGCGCATGCCCGGGGCGAGGATCTTGGAGAACGTCGAAGTGTAGACCACCTGGTCTTCACAGCCGAGCTCCTGCGCGTACTGATACAGCGGGCGGCGGACTTCGTCGGTAAAGCTGATTTCGCCGTAGGGATCGTCTTCGATAATCACGAAATCATGCTGCTTCGCCAGCTCAACCACCCGACGGCGGCGATCGGCGCTGAGGGTTTTGCCGCCCGGGTTGCCGAAGGTGGGCACCAGGTACACGGCCTTGACCTTCGTCGTCTCCAGCAGATCCGCCAGCTGTTCAACCAGCATGCCGTCATCATCGGTATCGACGCTGAGGATATTCGCCTGAGCCAACTGGAACACCTGCAGCGCGGCCAGATAGGTCGGGCGCTCGACGACAATCGCATCGCCCGGATCGAGCAGCGTACGCGCGACGATATCCAACGACTGCTGCGAACCGGAGGTGATATAGACATGGCTTGCCGGACAGGCAACGCCGCGCGCCTGACACAGTTCGCTGACGGCCTGACGCAGCGGCGGATAGCCTTCGGTCAATCCGTACTGGAACGCATCGCTGAAACGCCCGCTCATCACCTGCTGCACCGCCAGATTCAGACCTTCGGTATCAAACAGCTCCGGAGCCGGGATCCCACCACCCAGTGAGATAACGCCGGGGAGTTTACTGTGCTTGAGAAGTTCGCGGACGGCGGAGGGCTTGAGTTCACCCGCGCGGGCGGCGAGTCGCCGATCGTGCATATTATTTTCCTTTTTTGTCTGTCTTGTTGTTGTGGTTTGTTAACTATTTCGTACCAATTTTTACCCAAAATCCCCGGCAGCGCTACGCCTACCGGGGATTTTGCGGCCCCTGCGATTCGGCGCCGGCGGAACTATCGTCTATCGTTGTCTTTCAGCACAATTAGCGGTTCGATATCGCTCTCTTTTTTGACCACCAGCGAATCATCGCCGCGCAGGCAGGTGCCGCCGTAGTTGCCGCCAACGGTAAAGGTGCACACCTGAATGTATTTACCATCCACTTTCGGCAGGCACCACAGCTGCTGGTAAATATTTTTGCGATCGACAAACTGCCCGCTGGTCTTATCCAGCACCTCGTCGTCGGGACTTATCAGATCGATATTGTTGCCGCAGCGCCCGGAGATGGGCTTAATTGCATAGCCGGTTTTCGCCAGATCGTCGTTGACGACAAAATCGGTGTCCAGCAGATAGCGATGGTTCGGGAACAGCGACCACAGCACCGGCAGAATCGCCTTGTTGCCGGGGATCACCGTCCACAGCGGTTCGAATACCAGCACCTCGGGGCGCAGCAGGACGTCAATCAGCCGCACCTCGTTTTGCGGATGGCCAGTGCGGATCGGCACGGCGGCGTACTCGTCGGCGCTGACCTCGCGCACCTGCTCGATGGCGGTTTCCCATGCCCAGGTTTTCCAGACGCAGTTAACCAGCCGCCCGTCGCCGTCGATCAGTTGCCCGGCGGTATCCCAGCGCAGCTCATCGAGGCCAAAGAGGATTTTGCTCTCGAAGCCGGCCTGGGTGAGCGAACGCTGGATAAACAGCGCGTGGTAGTTCTCCTCCAGATCCTTATCCTGCATGATGTGCACAAAAGGCCGCGCCCGGCTGTGCTTCCACGCGCCCGCCAGCTCATCCAGCAGATCTTCCGCCGGGTTATGCCCGCTGCCGTAGTAGCCCTGCTTCAGCCACTGCTCGAGGATCAGCCCGCCTTCGGTATGACAGGAGGCGGAGTCGGCGTTGTATTCATAGACCTTCAGCCCGCGCTCGTCCATGCAGAAATCCATGCGGCCGGTAATCATATGGTGGCGACGTCGCTGCCACGAGAGGCGCAGACGCGGCCAGAGAATTTTTGGGATATCAAACAGCGCCAGCAGGCCGTCGTCTTTCATCACCTTATCGGTGGCGTGCAGGTACATCAAATGCAGCTCGTTGGTGGCTTTGATCAGCTCCTGCTCGGCGCTTTCGGTAATGGTGAAATACTGGTAAGGGTCGGCGTTAATAAAGTGGCCGTTGGCGTCAACGTAGGCTTTCTGCAGCGTATCTTTCTCGTTCAGCCACTTGCCACGGAACTGCCCGTTGTTCGGCAGGCGGGCACCGCGAATGGCCATCGCTTCCCCCGGCAGAACCGGCTGCGCCAGGCTGTGCTCGGTATCGGCGGTCTGGATCATCCAGCCGAGGATCTCGGTGTCGGCGAAGGTATCTTTCAGAGTATAGATGCCGTTCTGCACCTCGAGGGTTAATTCGCGCGTCCACTGCTGGCCCTGCGGCAGCGGCCTGTGGATAACGTTTTGCTCGGCGATCCTGACCTTATTGCCCACCAGCTGCGTAATCACCGCCACGTGGCCGGTATGCTTGAACTCGCCGCCCTTCTGCCAGATCAGCAGGGAGCCGGCCATCGGCGGACGGCGCGAGCCGTTGGCAAAGGCCTGCAGCGGCAGAATATTGTCGTTAACCACTTCGCGCAGAAAGCGCAGGGAGAAGATTTCATACGCCATGCCGACGTCGGTGAAGACGAAACCGTAGGTGAGAAACAGGAAGCGGCGCGCGAACTCGACGCACTGCCATTTGTGCCCCATATACTCGTTATTGATATAGCTGCGGAACGTGGCGTCATCCGGATAGTCTTGCGGATTTAAGCTGCTGTAGTTCGATGAATAGATTGCCACGCCGCCCGGCGCGTAGCCTAACAATGTACCAAAAGGGGCATCACTGCTTGTCGATCCTTTGCTCATTAGCCTGACCTCAAATTAATGCAGCCCGGGCAGTTGGCGGAACAAAACTCCCTCTTCTTATCCTGCCGCAGGCACTTACCAGACAGAGGTGGAATGATGATACCACTCATTCGATTCGCTAATTGTGCCCTTACGGAAAATAACCCTGCGCCGCAGGGCAAAAGTGATATCGTTTATCTGAGATATAACAACAAATCGCGAATTAACGTCAGGAGTTGATTATGAGTACACAACCGCATCTGCAAGCGCAACCGCTGGTCTGGGGACATGGCCCGCGCACCTTCGAGGTTTTCCTGGAGCCAACCTGCCCCTATTCGGTACGCGCATTCAATAAGCTCGACGACCTGCTGGACGAGGTCGGCGCGGATAACGTGACCATTAAAATTCGCCTGCAGTCCCAGCCGTGGCACATGTTCTCGGGGGTTATCGTGCGCTGTATTCTGGCGGCCTCCACCCTGCCGCACGGCAGAGAGCAGGCGCATAAGGTGCTAAAAGCCGTGGCCGACCATCGCGAAGAGTTCGAATTTACCGATCACTGCAGCGGGCCGAATATGAACGCCACGCCGCAGCAAATCGTTGAGCGTATCGAGCGCTACAGCCACGTTCTGCTTTCCGCGGCGTTCGCCCGCCCTGAGCTGCAGGCGGAAATAAAATGGCACAGCAAATATGCGCGCCAGAACGGTATCCACGTGTCGCCGACCTTTATGGTCAACGGGCTGGTGCAGGCAGATCTCGGCAGCGGCGACGATATCAGCGTCTGGGCCGCGCGGATAATGGCCTGATTTAGGGCGCTGCCCCGGTGAGCGTAACGCGGCCGGGGAAGCCGTCCGGGAATATCGCCAGCGGGTGAATAAGCCTCACACTGTTAAATCCTTAATACGCCACCTGCTACACTCCCTGAACACCTCACTACAAAGGCAGACCAGCATGTCAGAGAATAACTACCAACCCCCGAAAGTGTGGGAATGGAAGCAGAACAACGGCGGCGCGTTCGCCAATATCAACCGCCCTGTCTCCGGCGCAACGCATGAGCAAGCGCTGCCGGTCGGCTCGCATCCGCTTCAGCTTTACTCCCTGGGAACGCCTAACGGCCAGAAGGTGACGATCCTGCTGGAAGAGCTGCTGGCGCTGGGCGTGAGCGATGCGGAGTATGATGCCTGGCTGATTCGGATCGGCGAAGGCGATCAGTTCTCAAGCGGCTTCGTTGCGGTGAACCCGAACTCAAAAATCCCGGCGCTGAGCGATCGCTCAACCACCCCGCCAACGCGCGTGTTTGAGTCCGGCAGCATTCTGCTTTATCTCGCGGAGAAGTTCGGTTTCTTCCTGCCAAAAGATCTGGCCGGGCGCACCGAAACGCTGAACTGGCTGTTCTGGCTGCAGGGCGCGGCGCCGTTCCTCGGCGGCGGTTTTGGCCACTTCTTCAACTACGCGCCGGTGAAAATCGAGTACGCCATCGACCGCTTCACCATGGAAGCCAAGCGCCAGCTCGACGTGCTGGACAAACAGCTCGCTGCTAACCGCTACGTCGCCGGCGAAGAGTACACCATCGCCGATATGGCTATCTGGCCGTGGTACGGCAACGTGGTGCTCGGCGGCGTCTACAACGCCGCCGAATTCCTCGACGCCGGCAGCTATAAAAACGTTCTGCGCTGGGCGCAGGATGTAGGCAGCCGTCCGGCGGTTCAGCGCGGACGGATCGTTAACCGCACCAACGGCCCGCTAAACGAGCAGCTCCACGAGCGCCATAGCGCCAGTGACTTCGATAGCCAAACCGAAGACAAGCGCCAGGCATAAGACCATCCCAGCCGAAGGCTTCGGCCTTCGGCTATTAGCGCTCGAGGCGGTATCCCGCCATAAAGTAGCGCATCGCGGTGCAGGAGCTCCCCTCCTTAAAGAAATCCATAATCATGTTCCTGTCCAGACCGTAGCGGCGGGTCAGGATCCCGGCCTCCCACGCGCTAAGCTGGCGATCGCCGGTCTTTTCAAACATCCGCTGAGAATAGCCGAGCACAAACCCGCGCTTATAGTCGGTACAGAAATTCGCGGCATTGCTGGCGCTGTCGGCCTGAGCCGCCTGCAGACCGGCCATTAAACCTTTACCAAAATGGTTATCCATCGCTTTCCCCTCAATCGTTATATACAAAATTATATAGCGATTTTTTAAGCAAGGGGTAGCGCTATTTCAGCCGATCGCGCTAGCGCAAATACTTCTCAAACCAGGCCAGGGTTCTCTGCCATGCCAGCTCCGCCGCATCCCGGTCGTAGCGCGGCGTGGAGTCGTTATGAAACCCGTGATTAACCCCCTGATAAATATAGGCCTCATAGACCTTATGCTGCGCTTTCAGCGCCTCTTCATAGGCCGGCCAGCCTTGGTTGATGCCGCTATCGAGGCCGGCGTAGTGCAGGAGCAGCGGCGCCTGAATCCTGGCGACCTCGTTGAGAGGCGGCTGCCGGCCGTAGAACGGCACCGCGCAGGCCAGCTCCGGGATCGCCACCGCGGCGGCGTTGCTGACGCCTCCGCCGTAGCAAAAGCCGGTAATGCCGACTTTTCCCGTCGCCTGCGGATGCTTCGCCATAAACGCTACCGCGGCAAAAAAGTCGTTCATCAGCTTCATGGGATCGACTTTCTGCTGCAGCTCCCGCCCTTCATCATCATTGCCGGGATAGCCGCCGACGGAGCTCAGGCCGTCCGGCGCCAGGGCGATATAACCCGCCTTCGCCACCCGCCGGGCAACGTCTTCAATATAGGGATTAAGGCCGCGGTTCTCATGCACTACCACCACCGCCGCGGCTTTGTCGGCTATCTTCGTCGGCGTCACCAGGTATGCGCGCACTTCGCCATGGCCGTCGGGAGAGGGATAGTGAATATACTCCGGGCGGATATCCGGGTCGGTAAACGCCACCTGCTCCGCCAGGGCATAGTTGGGTTTCAGCAGGTTAAACAGCGCCAGCGCGGTCATTCCGCCGACGGCATATTTCCCCGCCAGCTGGAGAAACTCACGTTTGCTGATTTTGCCGTGAGCATAGTAGTCGTAGTACTCGAGCAGCTGCTGCGGGAAATCTTTGGCGGTCAGTCTCGTCATCGCATGTTCTCCGTAGGTGAAGGCCCTTTAAGCAAAGCATAAGCTCGCCGGGACGCCAGAAATCTCGCGCAGTGTGATCCAGCAAACGCCTCCTCAGCGGCTTAGCGTCTAAAGTAGAACGTTGTTTTAAGTTAAAAAGGAGAAAGCATGTCCTGGTTCGCTGACCCAACCCGCTACGATCGGATGCAGTATCGCTACTGCGGCAAAAGCGGCCTGCAGCTGCCCGCGCTGTCGCTGGGCCTGTGGCACAACTTTAGCCACGGTAACGCCCTGGATGACCAGCGCGCCCTGCTTCGCAAGGCCTTCGATCTGGGTATTACCCATTTTGATCTGGCCAATAACTACGGGCCGCCGCCCGGCAGCGCCGAGGAAAACTTTGGCCGCCTGCTGCGCGAGGAGTTTGCCGCCCACCGTGACGAACTCATTGTTTCGACCAAAGCCGGCTACTCCATGTGGCCTGGGCCCTATGGCTCCGGCAGTTCGCGTAAATATCTGCTGGCCAGCCTCGACCAAAGCCTGCAGCGCATGGGGCTGGATTACGTCGATATTTTCTATTCCCACCGCGTTGATGAGAACACGCCGATGGAGGAGACCGCCGCCGCGCTGGCGCAGGCGGTGCAGAGCGGCAAGGCGTTGTACGTTGGCATCTCCTCCTATTCGCCGGAACGCACCCAGCAGATGGCGGCGCTCCTGCGCGAGTGGAAAATTCCGCTGCTGATCCATCAGCCCTCCTATAACCTGCTTAACCGCTGGGTCGATAGCAGCGGGCTGCTGGATACGCTGGAGGAGAACGGCGTCGGCTGCATCGCCTTTACGCCGCTGGCGCAGGGCCTGCTGACCGGCAAATATCTCCAACAGATCCCGGAAGGTTCGCGAATGTTCTATGAAGGGAAGCGGGATCGCGGCCTGACGGAAACGATGCTCAGCGAGCCAAACGTCCGAAGCCTGCGCCTGCTGCAGGAGATGGCGCACGGCCGCGGTCAAAGCATGGCGCAAATGGCGCTAAGCTGGCTGCTGAAGGATAGCCGGGTGACCTCGGTACTGATTGGCGCCAGCCGTCCGCAGCAGCTGGAAGAGAACGTAAAGGCGCTGGAAAACCTAACCTTCAGCGCCCAAGAGCTGGCGCAGATCGACCAGCACGTGGCGGATGGTCAGCTGAATTTGTGGCAGGCTTCGTCGGACAAGTAAACCGTTTGCCCGGCGGCTAAACGCGGCCGGGCAGTCAGGAATCAATGCTTCACTTTGGTCAGGCGATCGAGGTAGCCCATCACAAACGCCGACAGCACGAAGGTCAGGTGGATAATGACGTACCACATCAGCTTATTGTCCGGGACGTTTTTGGCATCCATAAACACCCGCAGCAGGTGGATCGAGGAGATCGCAACGATGGCGGCCGCAACCTTGTTTTTCAGCGAAGTGGCATCCATTTTTCCCAGCCAGCTGAGCTTCTCTTTGCCCTCGTTGATATCCAGCTGAGAGACAAAGTTTTCATAGCCCGAGAACATCACCATCACCAGCAGGCCGCCGACCAGCGTCATATCCACCAGCGACAGCAGGGTCAGGATCAGGTCCGACTCCCCTACGCTGAAGATATGCGGCAGGATGTGGAGGATCTCCTGAAAAAATTTGATCGACAGCGCCACCAGTCCCAGAGAGAGACCAAAATAAACCGGTGCCAGCAGCCAGCGTGAGGCGTACATGGCATTTTCCAGAAAGCGTTCCATAAGACCCTGTAAGTTAAAAAAAACGATCGGCATTATATCGCAACCCGCCAGCGTGATTGCAACATCCGGTCAGCGCCGCCGATCGGCAGAGATAAAAAAGGCCGGCACAAGGCCAGCCTCCTGGGGAGATGTCGGTGAGGGCTACTGCGCTTTAACGGTCTCTTCGCCCACCAGACCAATCTTCAGATAGCCCGCCTGGTGCAGGGTATCCATGACCTTCATCATCGTCTCGTAGTCCACGGTTTTATCCGCGCGGAAGAAGACGGTGGTGTCTTTCTTACCTTCAGTCAGCGTGTCCAGCGCGCCGATCATATTCTCTTCGGTCACCGGATCGTTGCCGAGGAACATGGCTTTATCCGCCTTCACCGACAGATAGATCGGCTTTTCCGGACGCGGCTGCGGCTGGCTGGAGGAGGCGGGCAGATTGACCTTCACATCAACCGTCGCCAGCGGGGCGGCCACCATAAAGATAATCAGCAGCACGAGCATGACGTCGATAAACGGCGTCACGTTAATATCGTGCATTTCGCCGTTATCATCGAGGTTTTCGTTAAAATGCATCGCCATAAAGCATCAACCTACTCGTAATTTCTGCGCGGTACGCACCGGCGCAGTGCCGCTGGCGCTGAGGTCCAGATCGCGGCTTTGCAGCAGCAATACCTGGGCGGCGACGTCGCCGAGGGTGGCTTTGTAGCTGCCGATCATTCGGGCGAAGATGTTATAGATAACCACCGCCGGGATAGCGGCAAACAGGCCGATTGCCGTTGCCAGCAGCGCTTCCGCGATGCCCGGTGCGACAACCGCAAGGTTGGTGGTCTGAGTCTGGGCGATGCCGATAAAGCTGTTCATGATGCCCCAGACGGTACCAAACAGGCCGACGAACGGGGAGATGGCGCCGATGGTCGCCAGGTAGCCGTTTCCGCGGCCCATATAACGACCTACAAACGCCACGCGGCGCTCAAGGCGGAAACCGGTACGCTCTTTAATGCCTTCGTTATCTTCGACGCCTGCCGACAGCTCGAGCTCGTTCTGCGCTTCGTTGAGAAGCTGCGTGCTGAGGCTTTTAGGATGGAAAGCGTTGGCGATGTCGCTGGCCTGGTCGAGGGAGCGCGCTTCGCCGAGAAGCTGCTGTTCGCGCTTGAGGCGGCGCTTGCTGGAGAGGATTTCCGCACCCTTGCCGAAGAAGATAGCCCATGTGACTATCGACGCCAGAATCAGGCCGATCATCACGACCTTAACGACAATATCGGCATGATGATACATACCCCAAACGGAAAGATCCGCCTGCATCAAATTATTACCCACTCTGAGTCTCCAGGACGTAAATCACAAAATCTGAGCATAATAATATCAAAACGGCATCGAATTGATAGTGGTTCTCATTAGTATTTACACTGTGCAGCAAATCACGTTTATTTTCCTTGCGCTTACGCAGTAAAAAAGTGGCCGCCGGGGGATTTGGTAAAATTTTTGCCTGTATCCGCCGTTAGCCGGTACAGGTCCGGGTATTCATGCTAGTTTAGACGTCCAGACGTATAAAAACAGGCAAAAACATGGCTGACAAACATCTTGATACCGCTCTGGTCCACGCCGGACGCAGTAAAAAATATACCTTAGGATCGGTGAACAGCGTGATTCAGCGCGCTTCATCGCTGGTATTCGACACCGTCGAAGATAAGAAACACGCCACCCGCAACCGGGCAAAGGGCGAGCTGTTTTACGGCCGCCGCGGCACGCTAACCCACTTCTCGCTGCAGGAAGCCATGTGCGAGCTGGAAGGCGGCGCCGGTTGCGCCCTGTTCCCCTGCGGCGCGGCGGCGGTGGCCAATACGATTCTGGCGTTTGTTGAGCAGGGCGACCACGTTCTGATGACCAATACCGCCTACGAGCCGAGCCAGGATTTTAGCACCAAAGTGCTTGCCAGGCTCGGCGTGAGCACCGGCTGGTTCGATCCGCTGATTGGCGCCGATATCGCCCGCCTGGTCCAGCCGAATACCCGCGTGGTATTTCTCGAGTCTCCGGGTTCAATCACCATGGAGGTCCACGACGTTCCGGCGATCGTCGCGGCCGTGCGCAGCGTTGCCCCGGAGGCAATCATCATGATCGACAACACCTGGGCGGCCGGCGTGCTGTTCAGGGCGCTGGATTTTGGCGTCGATATCTCAATTCAGGCCGGGACCAAATACCTGATTGGCCACTCCGATGCGATGGTCGGCACTGCGGTCGCCAACGCGCGCTGCTGGGACCAGCTGCGTGAGAACGCCTATCTGATGGGGCAGATGCTCGACGCGGATACCGCCTATATGACCAGCCGCGGCCTGCGCACTCTCGGCGTGCGCCTGCGTCAGCACCACGAGAGCAGCCTGCGCATCGCCGAATGGCTGGCGCAGCATCCGCAGGTGGCGCGGGTCAACCATCCCGCGCTGCCGGGCAGCAAAGGACATGAGTTCTGGAAGCGCGACTTCACCGGCAGCAGCGGCCTGTTCTCGTTTATTCTCAACAAGCGGCTGAACGACGCCGAGCTGTCCACTTATCTGGACAACTTCAGCCTGTTCAGCATGGCCTACTCCTGGGGCGGTTTCGAATCGCTGATCCTGGCTAACCAGCCGGAGCACATCGCCGCCATCCGCCCCGAGGCGGAAGTCGATTTCAGCGGCACGCTGATTCGCGTCCATATAGGTTTAGAAAATGTTGACGATCTGCTGGCGGATTTAGCGGCGGGCTTCGCGCGTATCGTGTAAAGTGACGGCCAGTGGCAATAATTGCGGACGTTCTGTTAGCGGCGGCCGCTTTTGTTGCGCCCGGGATCAAGGTGTTCGGGGCTCTTCAGGAGTACACTAGTCAAAAATACGGTACCACTTAGGAAAGTCCATGGTTGTAATTCAAGAGATTGTCGCCGCGCTCTGGCAACATGATTTTGCCGCATTGGCGAACCCTCACGTTGTGGGCGTTGTATATCTGGTCATGTTCGCGACCCTGTTTCTCGAGAACGGTCTGCTGCCGGCCTCGTTTTTACCCGGGGACAGCCTGCTGCTGCTCGCCGGCGCGCTGATTGCGAAAGGCGTCATGGACTTTGTGCCCACCCTCGCCATTCTGACGGCGGCGGCCAGCCTTGGCTGCTGGCTGAGCTATATTCAGGGGCGCTGGCTCGGCAATACCGAGACCGTTAAGGGCTGGCTTTCCCATCTGCCGCAAAAATATCATCAGCGTGCGACCTGCATGTTTGATAAGCACGGGCTGCTGGCCCTGCTGGCCGGGCGCTTCCTGGCCTTTGTCCGCACCCTGCTGCCAACCATGGCCGGTATTTCCGGGCTCTCCAACCGCCGCTTCCAGTTCTTCAACTGGCTCAGCGCGCTGCTGTGGGTCGGCGTGGTCACCGGGCTCGGATATGCGCTCAGCATGATCCCTTTCGTCAAGCGCCACGAAGATCAGGTAATGACCTGCCTGATGATCCTGCCTATCGCTCTGCTGGTTGCCGGCCTGCTGGGTACGCTGGTGGTAGTCATTAAGAAAAAGTTCTGCAGCGCCTGATTGACCTTCCCGGGAGGGCGCCAGCGCGCCCTCCCGAAGCGTGCGTTTCCTGTTACATCCCCTGAATCGTTCTGATCCGCGCCGCGTCTTCGCCCGGCGTCATGCCAAAATAGCGCTTAAACTCCCGGCTGAACTGCGACGCGCTTTCGTAGCCCACGCGCATCGCCGCCGCGCTGGCCTTCATCCCGTCGTGGATCATCAGCATCCGCGCCTTATGCAGGCGATAGCTTTTCAGATACTGCAGCGGCGAGGTGCTGGTGACCGATTTGAAATTGTGGTGAAACGCCGAGACGCTCATGTTGGCCTCCGCCGCCAGCTGATCGACGCTCAGGTTCTCGGTGTACTGGCTTTCAATGCGCTTGAGGACGCGGCTAATCAGGCTGAAGTGCGTTTGCCGGCTCACCAGCGCCAGCAGCGCCCCGCCGCACGGCCCGGTCAGCACGTAGTAGAGCATCTCGCGAATAATCTGCTTGCCCAGGATGCGCGCATCCAGCGGCCGCTCCATCACGTCCAGCAGCCGTTCAGCGGCGCACAAAATCTCCTCAGAGAGCGCCGCCGAGTTAATCCCGCTCGACGCCACCGCTGGCTGGAAGCGCTCATCCTCGCCAATCTCCATCAGCAGCTCCTGCAGCTGCAGAATATCCACGTTCAGCCGCAGCCCCGCCAGCGGAACCTCCGGCGTCGCGAAGGTTTCACACTCAAACGGCAGCGGCACCGTCAGCAGCAGATATTCGTTGGTGTCGTAACGAAAAGTCCGTTCATTTATGTAACCAATTTTATGACCAGAAAAGAGAAAAACGATGCCCGGCTGGTACATCACCGGCGTGCGCGTCCCCGGCTGCGTGCCGTACAATAACCGAATATCAGGCAGCAGCTCGCTGAGGTTTTCTTCGTTATCTTTCAGCTTGTTAACCTTTTCCGTTAGCAGCTGACATATTTGGGCACGCTTCATTTACGGTGACTCTCCAGTCGTTTTTCCACCTCTCTATTGTGCGCACTCCGCTGCCTTTTCTCCAGCCCCACGGAGAAATGGGCAAGACATCGGCAGGAATGTGCATTGAGGGTAACGGATGACGGGACCACAATGTTCGTCATCTGGCCGGGATATCTTCTCCGCCGGCAGTTTTCTCTTATTGAGGTGATGAGCAATGAATAATTTCGATCTGTATACCCCAACCCGTATCCTGTTTGGTAAAGGTGCCATCGAAAACCTGCGCGATCAGATCCCGGCAGGGGCCCGCATTCTGGTCACCTACGGCGGCGGCAGCGTGAAAAAAACCGGCGTCCTGGATCAGGCCCTGAGCGCGCTGAGCGATTTTGAGGTGCTGGAATTCGGCGGTATTGAACCGAACCCGTCCTACGAAACGCTGATGAACGCGGTCAAAATTGCCCGTGAACAGCAGATCACCTTCCTGCTCGCCGTCGGCGGCGGCTCCGTGCTCGACGGGACGAAGTTTATCGCCGCAGCCGCGCACTATGATGAAAGCGTCGATCCGTGGGAAATCCTCGAAACCTACGGTAAAAACGTCAAAAGCGCCATCCCGATGGGCTCCGTGCTGACGCTGCCGGCGACCGGCTCCGAGTCCAATAAAGGCGCCGTCGTGTCGCGTAAAACCACTGGCGACAAGCGCGCCTTTATGTCTTCCCACGTGCAGCCGGTATTTGCGATCCTCGATCCGGTTTACACCTACACCCTGCCGCCGCGCCAGGTTGCTAACGGCGTGGTTGACGCATTTGTCCATACCGTTGAGCAGTACGTGACCTACCCGGTTGATGGCAAAATCCAGGACCGCTTTGCCGAAGGCATTCTGCTGACACTGATCGAAGATGGCCCGAAAGCGCTGCAGGAGCCGGAAAACTACGACGTTCGCGCCAACATAATGTGGGCCGCAACCCAGGCGTTAAACGGCCTGATCGGCGCCGGCGTGCCGCAGGACTGGGCAACGCATATGCTGGGACATGAGCTGACCGCCATGCACGGCCTTGACCATGCCCAGACCCTGGCCATCGTTCTGCCGGTGCTGTGGAATGAAAAACGCGATACCAAACGCGCTAAGCTGCTGCAGTACGCCGCCCGCGTGTGGAATATTACCGAAGGTTCTGAAGACGAGCGCATCGACGCGGCCATCGCCGCAACGCGCAATTTCTTCGAGCAGCTCGGCGTGCCGACTCGCCTGAGCGGCTACGGTCTTGACGGTAGCTCTATCCCGGCGCTGTTGGCTAAACTGGAAGAGCACGGCATGACTCAGCTCGGTGAAAACCAGGATATCACTCTCGACGTTAGCCGCCGTATTTACGAGGCTGCGCGCTGATTTTCCCCTGCTGATACGCCCTCTCCTTCGCGTCATCGGATGCGAAGGAGAGGAGTTTAACTACCGTTTTTAGCTATTTCGTCCAGACTTAATGCTACCCCTTAGCGAAATGTACCCCGCTAAGTTTCATTAACAGGAGGAAGGCATGACACATCCAACCGTGATAAAACTGCACGACGGCAACCTGATGCCACAGCTGGGTCTCGGCGTGTGGAAAGCAGGCAACGAGGAGGTCGTCTCCGCCATTCACAAGGCGCTGGAAGTCGGTTATCGCTCTTTTGACACCGCCGCCGCGTACCAAAACGAAGCCGGCGTCGGCAGCGCGCTGAGCCAGGCTGGCGTCCCTCGCGATGAGCTGTTTATCACCACCAAGCTATGGAACGACGATCAAAAACGTCCGCATGAAGCCCTGCAGGAGAGCCTGAGCAAGCTGCAGCTCGACTACGTCGATCTCTATTTAATGCACTGGCCGGTTCCGGCGATCGACCATTTCGTTGAAGCCTGGAAGGGCATGATTGAGCTCCAAAAACAGGGGCTGGCCAAAAGCATCGGCGTCTGCAATTTCCAGGTTCACCACCTGCAGCGGCTGCTTGATGAAACCGGCGTCGTGCCGGTGATTAATCAGGTAGAGCTCCATCCCCTGCTTCAGCAGCGCCAGCTGCACGCCTGGAACGCGACGCATAAAATCCAGACCGAATCCTGGAGCCCGCTGGCTCAGGGGGGCGAAGGCGTATTCGATCAGAAAATCGTCCGCGAGCTGGCCGATAAGTACGGCAAGACGCCGGCGCAGATTGTCATCCGCTGGCATCTCGATAACGGCCTGGTGGTGATCCCTAAATCGGTGACCCCTTCGCGTATCGTGGAGAACTTTAACGTCTGGGACTTCCGTCTTGATAAAGACGAACTGGGAGCAATGGCGAAGCTGGATATCAACAAGCGCCTCGGGCCAGATCCTGACCAGTTTGGCGGCTAACCTTTCTTCCTGACCGCAGAGCGGTTTTCGGTTATCCCGGACGGTGGCGCAGCGGCCGCCCGCTCCGGGCGACCTCATCCCTTTATTCCATCTCCCCGGCCAGCCTTGCGCTGCCGGGGCACTTCATTTTAGCGGGACGCAGAGCGAACGCGTTTTTTCGCTCCGCTGGCCGTCGTCTGCCGCTGATGCTCAACAGGCGTATGCTTAGTCAAGGCCGGGCGGGTATGGCGATTCTGGCGACGCGCTTCACGCATCTCGTCCAGCGTTGGCGCAGGCACCAGGCAGTCGCGGCGCGAGCCGATAAGGTGCTTTTTGCCCATCGCCTCCAATGCCTGGCGGATCAGGGCCCAGTTTGCCGGATCGTGGTAGCGCAGCAGCGCTTTATGCAGGCGGCGCTGCTTATCCCCTTTCGGTACCACCACGTCTTCGCTTTTATAGCCAATCTTGCCCAGCGGGTTCTTGCCGGTGTAATACATGGTGGTTGAGTTCGCCAGCGGCGACGGATAGAAGTTCTGCACCTGATCCAGACGGAAACGGTTTTTCTTCAGCCACAGCGCCAGGTTCACCATATCTTCATCGCGGGTACCCGGATGCGCGGAGATAAAGTAAGGGATCAGATATTGCTCTTTACCCGCCTGTTTTGAGTAGCTATCGAACAGCTCTTTGAAGCGATCGTAGCTGCCCATTCCCGGCTTCATCATCTTCGACAGCGGGCCTTCCTCGGTATGCTCAGGGGCAATCTTCAGGTAGCCGCCCACGTGGTGGGTCGCCAGCTCTTTGATGTAGCGCGGATCCTCCACGGCAATGTCGTAGCGCACGCCGGAGGCAATAAGGATTTTCTTGATACCTTTCAGATCGCGGGCGCGGCGGTAGAGATTAATCGTCGGCTCGTGGTTGGTATCCATATGCGGGCAGATGTCCGGATAAACGCACGACAGGCGACGGCAGGTCTGCTCCGCGCGCGGCGACTTGCAGCGCAGCATATACATATTGGCCGTCGGGCCGCCGAGGTCGGAAATGACCCCGGTGAAGCCCGGGACCGTGTCGCGAATCGCTTCGATTTCGTTAACGATCGAGTCTTCGGAACGGCTCTGAATAATGCGCCCTTCATGCTCGGTTATCGAACAGAAGGAGCAGCCGCCAAAGCAGCCGCGCATAATGTTGATAGAGAAGCGGATCATCTCATATGCCGGGATGCGGCTATCGCCGTACGCCGGGTGCGGAACGCGCTTGTACGGCAGCGCAAACACGCTGTCCATCTCCTCCGTCGACAGCGGAATGGCCGGCGGGTTAACCCAAATATAGCGCTCGCCGTGCTTTTGCATCAGCGCGCGCGCGCAGCCCGGGTTGGTCTCATGGTGGAGAATGCGCGACGCGTGGGCGTACAGCACCTTATCCCCTTTGACCTTCTCAAAGGACGGCAGCAGAACGTAGGTTTTTTCCCACGGCTTCGGGCGCGGCGGCTGAACGGTGACCTGTTTCACCTCCTGCTTTGCCGGCTCAACGGTTTTGTTATCCGCGCACGGCAGGTCTTCGCCGTACGGATGCGGGATCGGATCGATTTTACCCGGCGTATCGAGACGGGTAGAGTCGACGCCGCTCCAGCCCGGCAGCGCTTCTTTCACCATGATGGCGGTATTGCGCACGTCGCGGATCTGGGCGATCGGCTCGCCTGCGGCCAGACGGTGCGCCACTTCTACCAGCGGGCGCTCACCGTTGCCGAACATCAGCATATCGGCCTTGGAATCAACCAGCACCGAGCGGCGCACGGTATCGGACCAGTAGTCATAGTGCGCGGTACGACGCAGGCTGGCCTCAATGCCGCCGAGAATAACCGGGACGTCTTTCCACGCCTCTTTGCAGCGCTGGGTATAGACCAGAGTGGCGCGATCCGGACGCTTGCCGGCGACGTTGCCTGCGGTATAGGCGTCGTCATGGCGCAGCTTGCGGTCGGCGGTGTAGCGGTTGATCATCGAGTCCATGTTGCCGGCGGTAACGCCGAAGAACAGGTTCGGTTTACCGAGGCGCATAAAGTCATCTTTATTGTTCCACTCCGGTTGGGAAATAATCCCAACGCGGAACCCCTGCGCCTCCAGCATGCGGCCGCAGATAGCCATGCCGAAGCTTGGGTGATCGACGTACGCATCGCCGGTGACCAGAATGATGTCGCAGCTATCCCAGCCAAGTTGATCCATCTCTTCGCGTGACATGGGTAAAAACGGCGCGGGGCCAAAACAGGCGGCCCAGTACTGCGGCCAGGAAAACAGGTCACGATCCGGTTGGATCAGGGATATTGCGCTCATATTGCTTCCGGGGAAAAAAATGATAAAAAAATAACCAAAGGGCGGCGATTATAAGCCGGATTGACACAGGAAATGAAGGGGGATTTTCTCATACCCTAACCGCTGTCCGGTTAGGGTTGCGGGCGTTACGGCGCCGGGTTAACCAGGATCTGGCCAATCGAGCCGCGGTCGGCGAGCTCCAGGGTCTGGCTAAGGAACTGGAACGGGAAATGCGACCACGACGGCTGCGTGTAGTACACCAGCAGCTCCACCTGGCCGTCGATCCAGACGGTATCTTTCCAGCCGCGATCCTCCGGGAACGGCGTCGAGCCGTTAACGTTGCGCACCTGGAACATAACCCCTTCGATGTGGAACGACTGCGGCCGGTCGGCACGTACCGTCCAGCGCTCCCAGGTGCCCTGCTGGGCGGTAATATCAATGCGCTGCGGATCCCATAGCTGGCCGTTAATTCCCGGATCGTCGCCGAGCGAGATGTCGCGGCTGCGGATCGGCGTCCCGGTCAAAATCTCCGTCGGCAGCAGGCGCACCGGCAGGCTGTCGGTAACCAGCGGCAGCAGGCCCGTTGGGCGCAGGGTTAAAAGCAGCGTCGAAATCAGGATGCTCGAGGGCTCGAAGAAACCGCGAATGCGATCGACGATGCTCGCCGCCTCGCCGCAGGTAATCGACACCTCATCGCCGTTGGTCATATCCACCAGGATCTCACGCCGCTCGCCGGGAGCCAGAGAGAGCTGCTTCAGCGAGACCGGCGCCGGCAGAAATCCCTGATCGCCGGAGATAACGTGCAGCAGTCGACCGTCGCTCATCTGCAGCTGGTAGCGACGGGAGTTAGAGGCGTTCAGCAGGCGCAGACGCACCCAGCCGCGTGAAACCTCCACGTACGGACCCTGTACGCCATTCACCAGCAGCGTATCACCGACGAAGCCGCCGCTGCCCGGCTCGCTGTATTCAGGCGTGCCGAAGTTATCCAGCCGCTTGTCCTGGATGATGATCGGGAAATCATCCACGCCGTAGTGGTTAGGAATGGGAAGGTTTTTGCTGATCTCGTCCTCCACCAGCCACATCCCCGCCAGGCCGTTGTAGACCTGCTGGGCCATATGGTTTGGCGTATTCGCCTGGTACCACAGGGTGGAGGCGCTCTGGCGGATAGGCAGCACCGGCGCCCAGTCGGCGTTCGGCGACATCATGCGCGCCGCGCCGCCGATCAGCGGGCCGGGAACCTGCAGGCCGCGAATGGTCATGGCGACGTTTTCAGTCAGCCGGTTGCTGTAAATCAGCTTAACGTCATCGCCGTTCCAGACGCGAATGGTCGGCCCAAGATAGCGGCCGTTCACGCCCCACACCGACGCGCGGGTGCCCGGCGTAAATGACCAGTGCGCGCGCTGCAGGGTTAAAA
>NZ_JAQGFU010000380.1:0-1794 GCF_030078455.1 Klebsiella sp. Ech2A
CAAAGGGACGGTGTCGGCGGCGATGGGGATGCTGCAAATGCTGATCTTCACCGTCGGGATTGAAGTCAGCAAACATGCCTATGAGCTGGGGGGCAGCGGAATATTCAGCCTGTTCAACCTGCTAAGCGGCGTGCTGTGGCTGGCGATGATTATCTATTTCCTGCACGATAAAAGCGTCGGCAGCGGCCACGATCCGCAGTAGCGCATGCGAATAACCCGGGTGCGGCGCGACGCCCCACCCGGGAGCGCATCAGGCGAACGGCGCTTCGCGATTCAGCACCTTATCGATAATATGCAGCACCCCTTCCTCATTGTTATGCGGCGCATCGTAACCGGCGACGGCTTTTACCGGCGCGGCGGCGTTGGCCATGGCGTAGCCGAATCCGGCGTGTTGCAGCATTTCAATATCGTTCCCGCTGTCGCCAAAGGCGACGACCTGATGATTTTCAATCCCCCAGCGTTCCTGCAGGATGCGCAGGCCGTTGGCCTTGTGCACGCCGGGCATAATCAGGTCAATACTGCCGTAGCCGGTGGCGACGGCGTTGACCATCTCGCCGAGCGCCGCATGCAGCTTTGGCTGCATCTCGGGGATCAGATTATCGGGCACGTTAAGGCCAAACTTAAGGATCGCATCGTCGAGGTTATTGAAGTCATCCACCAGCTCAAGGCGATGATAATACTTTGCCGCGACCGCTTTTAGCTCATCGTTGTATCGGTTGAGCGTGTAGGCGCTGCGCTTGCCGCAGGCGATAATTTCAATTTCCGGCAGCGTCTGCAGAAAGTCGATGACCGCGTGAAAGTGATCTTTCGGCATCTGGCAGTTAAATACGTCATCTCCGGCGTTGACCACCCAGCCGCCGTTTTCGGCGACGAAGGCAATCTCATCCGCCACTTCGGGGAAAAACGAAATCAGCTGGTAGTACTGGTTGCCGCTGGCGACCACGAAGCGGATATCCTGCTCGCGCATCCGCCGATACTGGCTGAGGAAGCGCTGGCGATTATAGGTTTTGGCATCGCTTAAAAAGGTACCGTCCATATCTACCGCAATCAGTTTGATGCTCATTAGCTGTTCTCCATGACAGGTTCAGGCTGCGGCTTAGCCACCGCACGAGCGACCAGCGCCGCCACCATGACCAGCCCCAGCACCACCATCATGGCGCTGCGCAGGCCGAAATGTTCACCGAGGAAGCCCAGCAGCGGCGGCCCGACGAGAAAGGCGAGGTAGCCGGTGATGGCCACCACGCTGACGCGCTTCGGCGCATCCGGCCCGGTGTCGCTGGCCGCCGAAATGGTCAGCGGGAAACCGAGTGAAGCGCCAAGCCCCCAGAGCAGCACGGAGATCCCGGCGACCCATGGGTTATCCACAAAAATAATCAGGCCAATGCCCAGCGCGCCCATTACCGCACTGGCGCGCACCACCGTTACCCGGCTGTAGCGGTCAATGAACCAGCCGCCGGTAAAGCGGCCAACGGTCATGCCGAGGGTGAATCCGGCGTAAATTAAGGAGCCGGAGGTTGGGCTAAAGTCGTGGCCGTCCACCATCAGCAGCGGCAGCCAGTCGTTGGCGGAGCCTTCGGCAAACGCCATTGCCAGCACCACGACGCCAATCAGCAGCAGCTGAACGTCGCGCCAGACCGGCAGGCCTTTTTCCCCCTGCTGAGCGGCCTCGGCGGCATTTTTCCCGGTGCCATCGGGGATCGCGCGAATGGCGATCGCAATGGGCGCGATGGCGACCAGCGCCGCCAGCAGAATGTGCGGCCGGGCGGGCGGGCCAAAGCCGGGGACCCCCATGCC
>NZ_JAQGFU010000381.1:0-1786 GCF_030078455.1 Klebsiella sp. Ech2A
CGGTGTGTTCGAGTCTCTCAAATTTTCACAACACGACCTGTTTTACGAAACAGCTTCGGGTTGTGAGGTTAAGCGACTAAGCGTACACGGTGGATGCCCTGGCAGTCAGAGGCGATGAAGGACGTGCTAATCTGCGATAAGCGTCGGTAAGGTGATATGAACCGTTATAACCGGCGATTTCCGAATGGGGAAACCCAGTGTGATTCGTCACACTATCGTTAAGTGAATACATAGCTTAACGAAGCGAACCGGGGGAACTGAAACATCTAAGTACCCCGAGGAAAAGAAATCAACCGAGATTCCCCCAGTAGCGGCGAGCGAACGGGGAGCAGCCCAGAACCTGAATCAGTTTGTGTGTTAGTGGAAGCGTCTGGAAAGTCGCAGGGTACAGGGTGATACTCCCGTACACTAAAATGCACAGGCTGTGAGTTCGAAGAGTAGGGCGGGACACGTGGTATCCTGTCTGAATATGGGGGGACCATCCTCCAAGGCTAAATACTCCTGACTGACCGATAGTGAACCAGTACCGTGAGGGAAAGGCGAAAAGAACCCCGGCGAGGGGAGTGAAACAGAACCTGAAACCGTGTACGTACAAGCAGTGGGAGCCTACTTGTTAGGTGACTGCGTACCTTTTGTATAATGGGTCAGCGACTTATATTCTGTAGCAAGGTTAACCGTATAGGGGAGCCGCAGGGAAACCGAGTCTTAACTGGGCGTTAAGTTGCAGGGTATAGACCCGAAACCCGGTGATCTAGCCATGGGCAGGTTGAAGGTTGGGTAACACTAACTGGAGGACCGAACCGACTAATGTTGAAAAATTAGCGGATGACTTGTGGCTGGGGGTGAAAGGCCAATCAAACCGGGAGATAGCTGGTTCTCCCCGAAAGCTATTTAGGTAGCGCCTCGTGAACTCATCTTCGGGGGTAGAGCACTGTTTCGGCTAGGGGGTCATCCCGACTTACCAACCCGATGCAAACTACGAATACCGAAGAATGTTATCACGGGAGACACACGGCGGGTGCTAACGTCCGTCGTGAAGAGGGAAACAACCCAGACCGCCAGCTAAGGTCCCAAAGTCATGGTTAAGTGGGAAACGATGTGGGAAGGCACAGACAGCCAGGATGTTGGCTTAGAAGCAGCCATCATTTAAAGAAAGCGTAATAGCTCACTGGTCGAGTCGGCCTGCGCGGAAGATGTAACGGGGCTAAACCATGCACCGAAGCTGCGGCAGCGACACTATGTGTTGTTGGGTAGGGGAGCGTTCTGTAAGCCGTTGAAGGTGGCCTGTGAGGGTTGCTGGAGGTATCAGAAGTGCGAATGCTGACATAAGTAACGATAAAGCGGGTGAAAAGCCCGCTCGCCGGAAGACCAAGGGTTCCTGTCCAACGTTAATCGGGGCAGGGTGAGTCGACCCCTAAGGCGAGGCCGAAAGGCGTAGTCGATGGGAAACAGGTTAATATTCCTGTACTCGGTGTTACTGCGAAGGGGGGACGGAGAAGGCTATGTTAGCCGGGCGACGGTTGTCCCGGTTTAAGCATGTAGGCGGGAAGTTTAGGTAAATCCGGACTTCTGTTAACGCTGAGGTGTGATGACGAGGCACTACGGTGCTGAAGTAACAAATGCCCTGCTTCCAGGAAAAGCCTCTAAGCATCAGGTAACATCAAATCGTACCCCAAACCGACACAGGTGGTCAGGTAGAGAATACCAAGGCGCTTGAGAGAACTCGGGTGAAGGAACTAGGCAAAATGGTGCCGTAACTTCGGGAGAAGGCACGCTGATGGTAAGT
>NZ_JAQGFU010000382.1:0-1776 GCF_030078455.1 Klebsiella sp. Ech2A
CTCAACAGGAGGCGATCGTTATGTCGAAAGAACCTGCAGTTGCGCTGATAGGCCCCGGCGCCATCGGTACCACCATCGCGGCAGCGCTGCACGAGGTCGGTCGTACGCCGACGGTGTGCGGGCGAACCGCTCATCCGCAGCTATCGCTGCGCTTTGACGGCGGACAGATTACCGTTCCCGGTCCGGTACTGACCGATCCCGCGACCGTTGCGCGTCCGTTCGACCTGGTTTTCGTGGCGGTGAAGGCGACGCAGATTGACGACATTAGCGCATGGCTGACGGCGCTGTGCGATAAAAATACCCTGGTTTGCGTGCTGCAAAACGGCGTTGAACAGCAGGAGCAGTTTGCCGCCAGGGTTGCGGGCGCCACGGTGCTGCCTGCGGTGGTGTGGTTCCCGGCGCTGCGGGAAGAAGCCGCTTCGGTCTGGCTGCGCGCGGCCCCGAGGCTGACGATACCCGACACCGCACAGGCCAGACTGGTGCAGGACGCGCTGCGCGGGACCCGCTGCGCCGTGGATCTTGCCGAGGATTTCACTACCGTTGCGTGGCGCAAGCTGCTGCAGAACGCCGTCGCCGGCCTGATGGTGCTGGCGGGGCGTCGCGCCGGCATGTTTTCCCGGGAGGATATTACCGCCGTGGCCTTAGCCTATTTGCGCGAGTGCCTGAGCGTCGCGCGCGCCGAGGGGGCAAAACTGAGCGACAGCGTGCCACAAGAGATCGTTGAGGTCTTTCACCGCGCGCCTGCCGATCTGAGCACCTCCATTCTTATCGACCGCGAGGCCGGGCTGCCGCTGGAGTGGGATATTCGCAACGGCGTGGTGCAGCGGCGCGCTCGCCGACACGCTATCCCAACGCCGCTGAGCGATCTTATCGTACCGCTGCTGGCCGCCGCCAGCGACGGGCCGGGCTGAGGGGCAAAAGGATGGCAGGGAGCCGCTGAGCAAACTCTGCTATCATCCTGCTTTTATCGTGCCGTGCTGAATATGCTCAACCATGCCATCTGCTACCACCGCTACGGGCCGCCGGAGCGCGTGCTGGCCCTGCACACACAGCCTCTGCCGACGCTGGCGGCGGGGAAAGTGCGCGTGCAAATGCGCTATGCGCCGCTCAACCCTTCCGATCTTATTCCCGTCACCGGCGCCTATCGCCACCGCACGACGCTTCCCGCCGTTACCGGCTATGAAGGCGTTGGCGTGGTGGTTGCCGCATCGCCGGGCTCGGGCGCAGCGCCCGGCCAGCGGGTTCTGCCGCTGCGCGGCGAGGGGACCTGGCAGAGCTATCTGGATATCGCCGTCGATTGGCTGGTGCCGGTGCCGGACGGGATTGACGACAGGCTCGCCGCGCGGGGCTATATCAATCCCCTGACCGCGCTGCTGATGCTCAGGCGCTGGCCGGTTGCGGGTAAAAATATCGTCCTTACGGCCGCCGCCTCATCAGGCGCCAGCCTGCTGGGCCAGTGGGCGCTGCGGATGGGCGCGCGTTCGGTATGCGGAGTAATTCGTTCGCCGCAGCATCGTGACTGGCTGGAGCGGCAGGGGATCTATCCGCTGATGACGACGGATCGCGGCATGCTTGGGCAGGTGCTGCAGCAGACCGATCTGCTGTTTGATGCGGTGGGCGGCGACTCCTCCAGCGAGCTGCTGGCCATGCTGCCGGCATCCTCGACGCTTATCTCCTGGGGCTTACTTTCCGGCGCGCCGCTGACGCAGTCGCGCCACGGCGCGCGGGTGAGTAAATTTCATCTGCGCGAGGCGCTGCCGCCGCTGGACGGCGGCG
>NZ_JAQGFU010000383.1:0-1738 GCF_030078455.1 Klebsiella sp. Ech2A
GAGGATCGGCGCCTGCACGGGGACGTCCAGGGCGGTGGTGGGCTCGTCGGCAATCAGCAGCTGCGGTTCGCAGCTCAGGGCCATCGCGATCATGATGCGCTGCAGCATCCCGCCGGAGAGCTGGTGCGGATAGCTGTTCATCAGGCTCTCCGCCCGCGCCAGGCCGACGTCGCTAATCAGCCGCGTCGCGTGCTGCCAGGCGGCCTTTGCCGATTCCCCGCGATGGCGGATCAGCGGTTCGCACAGCTGCTCGCCGATAGTGAATACCGGATTGAGCGCGCTCATCGGCTCCTGGAAAATCATCGCCAGCCGGTTGCCGCGCAGGTCGGCCATTTTGCCCGCCTTCAGGCGCAGCAGATCCTCGCCGTTGAACAGAACCTCTCCGCCGTCGACGCGCGCCGCCTGGGGCGGCAGCAGGCCCATCAGCGACATCGCGGTGACGCTTTTGCCGCAGCCCGACTCGCCGACCACGCCAACGGTTTGCCCGGCATGAATGGCGAAAGAGACATCCTGCACCGCCCGTACGCGGCTTTTTTCGCCGGCAAAGGAGACCGAAAGCTGGTTAAAGGTGATTAGCGGCGTGCTCATTTCAGCCTCTGCTTCATTTTGGGGTCCATCGCGTCGCGCAGGCCGTCGCCCAGCACGTTAATGGCGATAACGGTGATAAAAATAGCCAGCCCCGGCGGCATCCACAGCCACGGGCGGCGCTGGAAATCGATCAGGCTGTTTGCGGCGTCCATCATGTTGCCCCACGACGGGGTGGGCGGCACCACGCCGAGCCCGAGATAGCTCAGGGCCGACTCGCTCAGAATGGCGTTGGCGACCGCCATCGTCGCCATCACCACCAGAATCGGAATGGTATTGGGCAGCAGATGGCCAAACAGGCGGCGGCGCGCCGACAGGCCCAGCACCCGGGTGGCCAGCATAAAGTCGCGTTCGCGCAGCGACAGGCACTGGCCGCGCACCAGCCGGGCCAGCTTCGGCCACTCCAGCAGGCTCAGCATTATCACCACCATGTAGATCCGCGACTCCGGGGAGAAATCGAGCTCTGAGAGCATCGCCCCGGCGACAATCAGCAGCGGCAGGCCGGGAATGGTCATCACCAGGTCCGCCAGGCGCATGATCAGCCGGTCGGTCAGTCCGCCGGCGTAGCCGGAGACCGCGCCGAGCAGATAGCCCAGGGTCACCGACAGCAGCATGGTCAGAAGGCCGATAATCAGCGAGATCCGCCCGGCCAGCAGCAGGCGGGTATAGACGTCGCGGCCGAGAAAATCGGTACCCAGCCAGTGTTCGGCGCCGGGCGGCTTGTTGATCATCAGCACGTCGGTGGCGTCGTCTTTCCACGGCGACCACAGGGGACCGAGCGCGCACCACGCCGCCATCAGCAGCAGGATGAGCAGACACAGCATCGCCAGCCGGTTGCGCTTCAGCGCCTGCCAGGCCTGGCGCCAGGGGGAGGGCGCTATCTGCGCCAGCGTCGGGATCGTCGCTTTACGCAGGCGACGGTTGGTTGAAAACAGGGAGCTAAGCATCAGGACCTCACTCGGATTCGCGGGTCGGCCCACGCGTACAGCACGTCGGCAATCAGGTTGCCGAGGATCGTCAGCACCGCCAGAAACAGGGTAAAGCCCATCAGCACCGGATAGTCGCGGGCGGCCAGGGAGTCGATATGAATATGGCCCGCCCCCGGCCAGTTGAAGACTTTTTCGGGGATGATGGGGCCGGGAAACAGCCCCGG
>NZ_JAQGFU010000384.1:0-1734 GCF_030078455.1 Klebsiella sp. Ech2A
ATAGCCCCCACCAGCCCCAGGGCGCCGATAGCGGTATGGGAATAGCTATAGGGCGGCGCGCTCAGCGGCAGCACCAGCGCGCACCAGAAGATATTGAAGGCGGCAAACATCAGCAGCGCCAGCACGCCGCGAACCTGGAGGATCTTCTCCTGACGCAGCAGCGTTAGCATCGATGCCAGCAGCTGAGGATAGCTCAGCGGACTCCTTGCCGCCGGCAGCGCCGGCAGCCGGCGCCAGAGCGGCAGGGCCATACCCAGCATCAGCAGCGCGGCGAAGAGATAGACCCCGCGCCAGCCGACGAGGTCGCTGATGCCGCCGGAGAATACCCGCGCCAGCAGCAGGCCGATAAACCCCCCGCTCTGGGCGGCACCGACCACCCGCCCCTGCTCGTGCGTCCCGGCGGCGCTGGCGGCATAGGCAATCAGCCCCTGGGTCATCGCGGTGCCCAGCAGGCCCACCGCCAGCATGCTGACCAGCAGCATAAGCGCCGACGTTGCGGCGCTGACCGCCGCCAGCGCGGCGATCAGCAGGATCAGCTGCGCGCCCATCAGCCGACGGCGATTTAGCCGATCGCCAAGCGGCACCAGCATCAATAGCGCCAGCGCGCAGCCAATCTGGGTCGCCGTTACCACGCCGCCGACGGAGGCGTCGCTGATAGCAAACTCCCGTCCCAGGGCATCGAGCAGCGGCTGGGCGTAATAGACGTTTGCGACGCTCAGGCCGCTGGCGATAGCGAACAGCCAGACCAGTCCTGCGGGCATCGCCGCGGCCGGGGCGGCGGGTGCCAGGGATGCAATGGATGACTTCATGATTCTCTGCCTCAGCAATCTGGTTTCAAAATAAAACCACTTGAAGGCTAGAGCATGTAGTTTTAAAATGCAACCACAATGCATCACGCCGAGGAGCGCGCTTCGCGCCGCACAACATGACGAAAAACGATACCTGCCCCGTCGCCCGCAGCGTGGATATTATCGGCGACCGCTGGTCGCTGCTGATCGTGCGCGACGCCTTTGATGGCATGAGCCGGTTTAGCGACTTTCAGCGCAGCCTGGGAATGGCGCGCAATATTCTCTCCGACCGCCTGCAAAAGCTGGTTGCCGCCGACATCCTCAGAACCCAGCCTGCCTCGGACGGCACCGCTTATCAGGAGTATGTCCTGACGGAAAAGGGAGAGCGCCTGTTTCCCCTCGTGGTCGCGCTGCGTCAGTGGGGGGAGCGCTATCTTTTCGCCAGCGGCGAGCCACATTCCGTCCTGATCGATAAACGCACGCTGCAGGCGGTTCCGCCCATGGAGCCGACGGCCGAAGACGGCTCCCCGCTGTTGCCTTCGGCGACCGAGGTCCGCAAGGTGCAGGCGGACGGATAGCGGCCGGCGCCGCGCGTTTAAATATTCCGCCCGCTTATCAATGACCTGCTGCGAAAATAGCGGCCCAGCGAGAAAGCGCGCGAAAAAACAATTGAAATTCGTTATTTAACAGCCGTTTATATTAAAAGTGTATAATTAGGGCTAAACTATTCGAATCAAATAATAAATATGGAGAAGCGGCATGCGCGTACTCGTGGTTGAAGATAACGCTTTATTGCGCCATCACCTGAAAGTTCAGCTCCAGGAGTTAGGCCACCAGGTCGATGCGGCGGAAGATGCAAAAGAGGCCGACTACTATCTCGGCGAACACGTGCCGGATATCGCCCTTGTCGACCTCGGCCTGCCGGTGGAAGACGGCCTGTCTCTGT
>NZ_JAQGFU010000385.1:0-1724 GCF_030078455.1 Klebsiella sp. Ech2A
CCGGGCATCGTCATCGAGCGCGTCGATATCGTTTCATCCCTGCCGGCTAACGCGGTGGCGGCCTTCAACGCCGTGCTCACCGCCAGCCAGCAGGCCGATAAAGAGATAGCCAGCGCGCGCACCGCGGCCACGCTGCTGAGCCAGCAGGCGCAGCAGCAGGCGGATCGCACCCTCCAGCAGGCAGAAGCCGGCCGCGAGGAGACCCTGGCGAAGGCCAGCGTTGATACCCGGACCATCCTGCAGCTGGCGCAAACCCGGCGCGACGGCAGCGATGGCGGACTGCTGCTGCGCCTGTGGCGCGACGCGGTCAGCCGCATTCTGTCGCAGGCCGGGCAGGTCATTACCGTCGCCCCCGGAGACGGCAGCCGCCTGATCCTTCAGGGCCTTCCCCCCCAGCCGGCCACCCCGCCGGCCAGCGAGAAATCACCATGAGCCAGTCGTGCAGCCACGGGCATATTCACTTCAGCAACGATCTTCAGACCCCGGCGGAGCAGCGGCGGATGGCGCGCCGGCTGACGCTGGCGATGATAACCATCGGGCTGCTGTTGCTCAGCCTGCTCTGGCGCGCCGTGGCGCCGGATCAGCCGGCGATCGGCGATATTCTGGCCGGCGTGGCCTGGCTGCTGGTTGCCGTGCCGGTATTTCGCGCCGGCTGGCACAGCCTGCTGCATCCGGATCTCCACGGGGTGACCGACCTGCTGATCGTGCTGGCGATGCTGGGCGCGTGGGCGCTGGGCGATCTGATGACCGCCGCGCTGCTGCCGGTGATCATGATTTTCGGCCATATTCTGGAAGAGCGCAGCGTCATGGGAACCCGCCAGGCCATCGCCGGGCTGAGCAAGCTGGCGCACAGCCGGGCGCGACGCCTGCGCCAGGACGGATCGCTGGAAAATATCGGCAGCCAGCAGCTGCGCCCCGGCGACGTGGTTGAGGTTCGCCCTGGCGATCAAATTCCCGCCGATGGGCAGATACTCTCCGGTAATGCCAGCCTCGACGTGGCGTCCATTACCGGTGAATCGGTCCCGGCGGAGGTCTGCCCCGGAATGTCGGTCTTCGGCGGAACGCTGAATCTCAACGGCCTGCTGCGCGTCGAGATTACCCATACGGGCGAGCACTCCACCCTCGGGAAGGTGCTGGCGCTGATGCAGGACGCCGAGCAGGCAAAACCGCCCATCACCCGAATGCTGGAACGCTACGCCGGACACTATCTGATCCTCGTGCTGCTGATCGCCGCGACGACCTGGTTTTTGACCTACGACAGCCAGGCGATGCTGGCGGTGCTGGTCGCGGCCTGCCCCTGCGCCCTCGTGCTCTCCGCCCCGGCCACCTCGATGGCGGGGATCGCGGTGGCTGCCCGGCACGGCATCCTGATCCGCAACGCGGCCTTTCTTGAGGAGCTGGCGGACGTTGATGCGGTCATTATTGATAAAACCGGCACCCTGACCCAGGGGCGGCTGCGGCTGGTTGACGTGGTTCCGGCAACCTCGCGTCCGCGCGAATCTCTGCTGCGGCTGGCCTCGGCGCTGGGCGCGGCGAGTAATCACCCGGTGAGCCGGGCGATGGCTGGCGCCCTTCCTGCAGATGATGAAGAGATGACGCTGCGGGACGTGGAGGAGATTCAGGGGCTGGGAGTCGTCGCCACCACCGCTGCCGGCCGGGCTTTGCTGGGGCGAAAAGAGCTTTTTGACCGCTATCGGATCGCGGTCGCCCCGCTCCCAGACCAC
>NZ_JAQGFU010000386.1:0-1695 GCF_030078455.1 Klebsiella sp. Ech2A
GCGTGGGTTTTGGCGGCTGGCCCCCGCCGGTTCAACCGCGACGTGCCTCTCCCGCTGCCGCCTCAGCTCAGCGTATCAATCCACTCGCTTTGCCGCGGGTTCTGCCGCCGGTAGCAATGAACCGACACCGAGAGCTGCACCAGGTCGGTAAACACCATCGGATCCAGCTGGATATGCTTTTTAATCTGCTGTAGCCGGTAGGTGAGGGTATTACGGTGGATCCCCAGCTGCAGCGAGGTCTTGCCCGGTTCGGCATTATTGGCGATAAAACAGGCCAGCGTATCCAGCAGCGCTTCGCCGGAATCATGCTCCAGCAGCTGCCGCACGTTGTTGTTAAAGAAGTTGACCATATAGCTGTCTTCCAGCACCCGAAACAGGCACAGCATCGCCATTTCGCGGAAATAGTAGATCTGCCGCTGCGGCTGCACTTTGCTGCCCACGTCTATCACCGAACGGGCGAACCGAATCGCCTCGCGTATGTCGGGCGCGCTGTCCGCTTGTACGCCAACGCCGATGTGATAATGGCTGATCTGGGTGCTGAGGATAAACTCAATCCCCCTGAGCAACGTCTCCTGCGGCTCGTTCAGCGCATCGAGGATCAGGATTTCGTTACTGCCCAGCAGGATCACCTCCCTGACCCCGGCCAGCTGCGAGAACTCGCGCAGCAGCGTGCTCAGAATCTCGCTTAGATGGCGCTGTTCCACCTGGATGGTGACCACCACCGGCACCAGCGGCGTGTCGAAGGTGAAGCCCAGCTCCGCCAGGCGGCACAGGGCCTCCTGGCCCGAGCGGCTCTCACCCTGCTCAAGATACTGGCAGAACAGAGTGTCGCGCAGGCGCTGCCGCCAGTTGGTTTCGCGCATCTCCATCGCCTGGCGCACCAGCAGTTCGGCGGTAAGCACCGCCAGCTCGGCATAGCGACTGATCGCCGACGGATCGCCGCTGATCCCCACCACCATCACCACCCGATCGGCAAAAATAATCGGATGATTAATGCCGGGATGGACGTTCTGAAAGCGCGCCGCTTCCGCGGTGTTATGGATGCAAATGCGCTTTCCGGTGCGGATCACCTCGCGGGCGATCTCGTGCTGTTCGCCAATTCGATGGCGTTCTCCGGAGGCAATAACCTGTCCGTGATGATCGATCACGTTGACGTTGTGATGGATGATCGCCATCGCCCGGGTGACGATCTCATTAGCCAGCGCTGTTGTAATAATCATGCTGTTATCCGCTCTTGTTCATTCCGCCGTTGTCCGCATAAAAAGGTTCGAAGCACATTTTCCGCTGCGTCGGCGAGCAGCTTTTCACAGGCGCTCATTGATTCTGCCAGCGGCATCGGCCGCGGGCAGATCGACCACATGGCGTCAATATGGTGTTGGTAAAGCTGCTGGCTGGTGTCATCCCGCCCGCCGCACAGGGCTATCACCGGTACGCGGCGGCGCGCGGCGGCTTTCGCGACCCCCACCGGCGCTTTGCCGAACGCGCTCTGGCGATCGAGCCAGCCTTCGCCGACGATGGCCAGCGCAGCGCCGCTGAGGTGGTTATCGGCGTTCAGCAGCTCCAGTACCAGCTCGATCCCGGGGCGCAGCGTGGCGCCGGCGTAGGCCATCAGCGCGGCGCCCATTCCACCCGCCGCGCCGGCGCCGCCTAAGGCGCCGACATCGTAGCCCAGCGCCCTGTCCCTTATACCCATCT
>NZ_JAQGFU010000387.1:0-1719 GCF_030078455.1 Klebsiella sp. Ech2A
CGAAGGACTGGCGGTGCAGCGCGGCTGGCTGCGGGCGCAGGCACCGCTGCTGGCCGAGCGCCTCAGCCAGTCGCTGCAGGACGGCGACACCTCCGCCGCCGAAGCGCTGCTCTCCCGGCTGCAGGCGCTGGCCGGCGACGCGGACAAAAGCGACGTGGCGCATGCCTCTCTGGCCCTAAGCCACTGCCGGGGGCTGATGGCGAAGGGGGAGGCGACGGCGGCGGCGCAGCGGCTCGATACGCTGGCGGCCGAGCAGGAGCGCTGCGGGGAGTGGCTGTTCGCCGTGCGCCTGCGGCTGCTGCAAGCCCGGGCCCTGTGGCAGGCGAATGCCCTGGAGCAGGCCGTGGCGGTTGGCGTTCCCGCGCTGCGGCGGGCAATGCGCCAGAAGCTGCTGCGCAGCCTGCTGGACGGCGGCCCGGATCTGGCGTCGTTGCTGCAGCTGATTGCTAAACGTGGCGCGGCGGGGGCGGAGTTCAGCGCAGACCTGACGCAGCTGCTGGCGCAGTTTGCCGCCGCCGGGATCCCGCTCAGCGCCGGACGCGCCGCGCCGCCGGACGTACGCCTAACCGAGCGGGAGCGGCAAACCCTGCGCCTGATTGCCGAAGGCTACTCGAATAAGGGGATGGCGCGGGAGCTGGGGATTTCAGCGGAAACCGTCAAATGGCACCTCAAGCAGCTGTACGAAAAGCTGCAGGTCAGCGGCCGCATCCAGGCGCTCAACCGGGCGCGCGAGTGGCAGCTGCTAAGCTAGGCGCGCCGTCACTTCTGCGGGGCCGCATTCGCCGCCCCGCCTTTATTACTTCTGGTATTACTTCTCGCCAACTTCCGCCAGCGGGCTGCGATAGTCGCCGCCCAGCGCCTTGATCAGCGTAACGTCGGTGCTCAGGCGCTGGGCCTGGATATCCAGCAGCATCAGCCGCTGGGCGATGGCCGGCCGACGCGCCTCCTGGGCGGCGTAATAGCTGAGGAGCCCGCGCTGATAGTGCGCGCTGGCGCTGTGGGTGGTGGCCATGGCGGCGGTTACCTTCAGCTGCTGGAGCGCCACCTGCTGGTTGAGATCGTTGAGCTGGCTGGAGCTTATCGCCACGTCGCGAACGGCGTCGAGGACGGCCTGGTTGTACTGCTTGATCAGGATATTGCTGGCGGTGCGCACCGAGCGCAAGTTGGCGTTCAGGCGGCCGCCGTCGAAGATCGGCAGGTAGAGGCCGGGCAGCAGGTTAATCTGCTGGAACGATGATTTAAACAGATCCCCGACGCTCAGCGCGTTATATCCCCAGAAGGCCTTGATATCGAAGTGCGGGTAGAACGCCGCCTTCGCCGCATCGACCTGGCTTAGCGAGGCGGTGACGTAGCCGCGCAGCGCCTGCAGGTCCGGGCGGCGGGCCAGCAGCTCGAAGGAGAGCGAATCGGGAAGCGTCTCCTGCAGCGCCGGCAGCGGCCCCGGGTGGATCTCCGGCATGCTGCGGGCGTCGGCGCCGATCAGCGCGCGCAGGGTTTCGCGATACTGGGTCAGGGTGCCTTTAGCGGTAATCGTCTGCTGCTGCGCCGCCAGCAGCTCGGCCTGGGCGTTGGCGATATCGACGCTATCCTCCACGCCCCGACGGGTGCGGTGCTCGTGCGCCTGCACCGACAGGCGGGCAATCTCTTCCAGCTGGTCCAGCAGCTCAATTTTCTGAAAGGTGGCCTGCATCGCGAAGTACAGCTGGGCCACGCTGCTGG
>NZ_JAQGFU010000388.1:0-1716 GCF_030078455.1 Klebsiella sp. Ech2A
CGGCTTTTTGCCCCGCGCCGGGCTTAGGATCGAACCCCAGCATTTCGATCCCGGCGTCCACCAGGCAACGGGTCATGCGTCCTCCCATGTTGCCTAAGCCAATAAAACCTAACTTTTTACCTGGCATCACTTTTCTCCTGTGCTTGCGGTTAGTGTGCGCTGAAATCGACATTTTTCGTTTCGGGTCCCATCAGGGCGCCCACCGTGCCAATCACGCCGCCGAGCACCAGCAGGAATACGGCGGTCAGGGCCAGCGGCATCAGGGCGCTCAGCCAGCTCATGTAAAAGGCGTAAAACGACGGCAGGATCACCGACAGGCTAAAGCCCACGCCAAAGCCGGTCGCCCGGACATCGGTTACGAATCGTTCGTTGATATAGGTCACGATCACCCCCCAGGGCGAGGTCACCAGCACGGCCAGCAGGCAGACCAGCGTCATCACCGCCCACAGCGGCAGATGCGGCACGCTGCTGAGGAAATAGAGGATGGCGGCGCCAACGGTGGCAATCAGCGGCCCGACGACGATAAAGAAGCGACGGCGGCCATATTTTTGCCCCAGCAGGCCGGCGCCAATGTAGCTGAAGAACAGCACCAGGTAGGTGAGCATCAGCGTCGCGGTCATCTCAAAGCCGCTCAGATGTAGGGTATTGATCAGCAGACCGGTGGGCAGATAGATGGTGACGATATTCTGCGTTAACCAGAAGCCGGTCATCATTATCAGCACCTGCAGCAGGTTGCGGGCGCTTTTGCCGCTAATCAAATCACGCAGCGGCAGCTTCTCTTTCACCGCGCCTTCTTCGCTTTGCCAGACCTCCGACTCCGCCACCTTATGGACATAATAGAGGGCGAGGGCGCCCGCCAGCAGCGCGCCAATAACGAACGGAATACGCCAGCCCCACTGCGCATACGGCGAGTGGATGCCGTCGAGCGGGAACAGGAAGAACATCAGCATGGTGATTAAGTTGATGGTCACATAGGCGGCCGGGAAACCGGCGATGATCAGCCCGCCGACAAAGCCGCGCTGCTCTTTTTTGGCGTACTCTATGGCCAGCGGCATGGCCCCGGTATAGCCGCCGCCGAGAAAGATGCCGTCAATAAAGCGCAGCAGCACCAGCAAAACGTAAGCGGTGAGGCCGAGCGTCTCGTAGCCCGGTAGCAGGGCGATCAGGAAGGTGACGATCCCAAACCCGGACACCGAATAGATGGAGGCTTTGCGTCGCCCGAGCTTGTCGGCCACGATGCCAAAAATCAGCGCCCCCAGCGGCCTGCCCAGCAGGGTGGTGATAAACACCAGCGAAGCCAGAATGGTAGCCGTGCCGCTGGAGAGATTGGGCGGCTGGAAATAAAACAGCACCGGCGACAGCGCAACCACCGGCAGATAGATGTCAAACATGTCGATATATTCGGAAAAGAATGCGCCGCGCACGGCGCTTTTGCGCTTCTCTTCATGTGATTGTTGTTGTTCCACTTCAGTGACGGCCTGGTTGGCACCGATGCTTACCATGTCTGTCTCCTGCTTTGTTCGCGCCTCTCAGGGCGCGTTTGACGTAGGGAACTCACCGCCGGCGGCGGTGAATGCGTAGGGTCAGGATGCGTAGCTATGGCCGGGCGATATTCTCCTTTTCCCATTCGCCAATGGCGGCGCTGGCGATACGAAACGCGGCGAGCGCGGCGGGCGCGCCGCAGTACACGGCGGTTTGCATCAGCACGGCCTGGAT
>NZ_JAQGFU010000389.1:0-1700 GCF_030078455.1 Klebsiella sp. Ech2A
ACCTCGGGGCGGGCTGGGGCGAACCGGTCGGCGTCAGCAATACCGCCGAATGGTGGCCGAAAGAGAAACGCGGCTTCGCGCTGGGGGTCCACCATACCGGCTATCCGATCGGCGCGCTGCTGAGCGGAGTAGTCGCCAGCCTGGTGCTGACCACCTTCGGCGAAGGCAGCTGGCGCTACTGCTTCCTGCTGGCGCTGATTGTCGCTATCCCGCTGATGATCTTCTGGGCGAAGTATTCCACCGCCGATCGTATCAATACCCTTTACCAGCATATCGAACAGCAGGGGATGACGCGTCCGGCAACGCAGGAAAGCAGCCACGTCGAAAAAGGCGAAGGAATGCGGACCTTCCTGCGCACCTTGCGAAACCGCAATATCTCGCTTACCGCGGGCAACACGCTGCTGACGCAGATTGTCTATATGGGCATTAACGTCGTCCTGCCCCCCTATCTCTACCACGTCTCCGGCCTGTCTCTGGCCTCCGCCGCCGGCTTAAGCATCGTCTTTACCCTCACCGGCACGCTGGGACAGGTGATCTGGCCGTGGCTATCGGACAGCCTGGGCCGCAAGCGCACGCTGATCATCTGCGGGCTGTGGATGAGTATCGGCATCGCACTGTTCTACTTCGCTACCAATATGCCGCGGCTGATCGCCATCCAGCTCTTTTTCGGCCTGGTCGCCAACGCCGTATGGCCGATCTACTACGCCATGGCGTCGGATTCCGCCGATGAACGCGCCACCTCCACCGCCAACGGCATTATCACCACCGCGATGTTTATCGGCGGCGGGATTTCTCCTCTGTTGATGGGCTGGCTGATCCAGCTGGGCGGCGGCTGGTCGAACCCGGCGGGCTACATATACGCCTTCTTCACCATGGCGGGATGCGCGCTGCTGGGCATGCTGCTGCAGCTGATGACCACCGATAAAACGCCGCGCCAGGCGCAGTAAACCAGGAGAACCCATGAAAATTGTCATCGCGCTGGATTCGTTCAAAGGCAGCTGTAGCGCGCAGGCGGCCTGCGCCGCGGTCGCCAGCGGGCTACGCCGCGTCGGCGCGCCGCTGACGCTGGTGGAAATGCCGGTATCGGACGGCGGCGAAGGATTGCTGACGACGCTGGCGGAAAGCCCGCAGCTCGGCGCCGCGACCTGGCAGCGGCACCTTTGCCGCGATCCCTACGGCCAGCCCGTCGAGGCGGCGCTGCTGCTGCTGCCCGGCGGCCAGGCGATTATCGAGATGGCGCAAAGCTGCGGGCTGGAGCTCACCCCTGCGACGCGGCGGGACGCGCGCCGCGCCAGCAGCTACGGGCTGGGCCAGCAGGTGAAAGCGGCGCTGGACGCCGGCTGCCGGCGGCTGATTATCGGGCTGGGGGGCAGCGCCACCAACGATGGCGGCATCGGCTTCGCCCAGGCGCTCGGCGCACGCTTCTGGTGCGCGGACGGTTCGCTGCTGCCGGCCGCCGCCGCGGGGCAGGATCTGGCGCGCATTCAGCGCATCGACCTGAGTGAAATGGACCCGCGCCTGCGCCATGCCGAGGTGCAGGCCTCCTGCGACGTCAGCAACCCGCTGCTGGGTGAACAGGGCGCCACCTGGATTTACGGCGCGCAAAAAGGGGCGGACAGCGCGGCGCTCAGCGAGCTGGAAGCGGGTATGACCCACTATAACCGGCAGCTGATGCAGACGCTGGGCTACGACGGTCCCTT
>NZ_JAQGFU010000038.1:0-31640 GCF_030078455.1 Klebsiella sp. Ech2A
GGCGCAGGCGCCCGAGCTGTATGCCCCAACCCAGTCCGCTGACCCCAAGTTTTCCCGCCCGCTGGCCGATACCACGCGGACGATAACGGTGGTTTCCGATCAGGTGATGAAAGATCAGGGCGTCACCAACCTCACCGATGCGTTGAAAAACGTCCCGGGCGTGGGGGCCTTTTATGCCGGTGAAAACGGCAGCTCGTCCACCGGCGACTCCGTTTATATGCGCGGTGTCGATACGTCGAACAGCATCTACGTTGATGGCGTTCGCGATATCGGCAGCGTGACCCGCGACACCTTTAACACCGAGCAGGTCGAAGTCATCAAGGGCCCATCGGGTTCTGACTACGGCCGCAGCGCGCCAAGCGGCTCGATCAATATGATCAGCAAGCAGCCGCGCCTGGACTCCGGCATTGACGCCTCCGCCAGCGTCGGCAGCGCCTGGTTCCGCCGCGGCACGCTCGACATCAACCAGGCGGTCGGCGAAACCAGCGCGGTGCGTCTGAACCTGATGGGGGAGAAAACCCACGACGCCGGTCGCGATAACGTGAAAAATGAACGCTACGGGATTGCGCCGTCGGCCGCCTTCGGCCTCGGCACCGACAATCGCCTGTACCTGAACTATCTGCACGTGACCCAGCACAACACGCCGGACGGCGGTATTCCGACCATCGGCCTGCCGGGATACTCCGCGCCGAGCGCGGGCACCTCGGCCCTGAATCACTCAGGTAAGGTTGCGACCAGCAACTTCTACGGCACCGATTCGGACTACGACGACTCCACCACCGATACGGTGACCATGCGCTTCGAGCACGATCTGAGCGATAACACGACTATCCGCAACACCACCCGCTGGTCGCGCGTGAAGCAGGATTATCTGCTCACCGCGGTGATGGGCGGCGCCACCAACATCACCCAGACGAACCCGAACGACGTCGGCACCTGGAGCTGGTCGCGCCTGGCGAACACCAAGGACGTCAGCAACAAAATTCTGACCAACCAGACTAACCTGACCTCAAAGTTCTATACCGGATCGATCGGTCATGACATCAGCGCCGGTTTCGAACTGAGCCGCGAAACTCAAACTAACTACGGGGTTTATCCCATCACGCCTCCGGCGGTGAATATTTACCACCCGAACAGCGCGATCTCCATCGGCGGCCTGGATCGCAGCGGCGCCAACGCCAACGGCCAGACCGACACCTTCGGGGTATACGCCTTTGATACCCTGCAGATTACCCGTGATTTCGAGCTGAACGGCGGCATTCGCCTGGATAACTACCAGACCAAATACGACAGCGCCAGCCTGTGCGGCGGTACCGGACGCGGCGCCATTGCCTGCCCGGACGGCGTAGCCAAAAACAGCCCGGTGACCACCGTTGATACCTCCACCAGCGGCAACCTGGTGAACTGGAAAGCCGGCGCGCTGTATCACCTGACCGACAACGGCAACGTCTACGTCAACTACGCCATCTCTCAGCAGCCTCCGGGCGGCAACAACTTTGCTCTGGCGCAGAGCGGAACGGGAAATAGCGCTAACCGCACCGATTTCCAGCCGCAGAAAGCGAAAACCAGCGAAGTCGGCACCAAGTGGGAGCTGATGGACAAGCGCCTGCTGCTGACGGCGGCCCTGTTCCGTACCGATATTGAGAACGAAGTCGAGCAAAACGACGACGGCACCTATTCGCAGTACGGTAAGAAGCGCGTCGAAGGCTACGAGCTGTCTCTGGCCGGCAATATCACCCAGAACTGGCAGGTTATCGGCGGCTATACCCAGCAGCACGCCAGCGTCCGTGAGGGCAAAAACATCGCCCAGGACGGCACCAGCTCGCTGCCGTACACCCCTGAGCACGCCTTTACCGTCTGGAGCCAGTATCAGGCCACCGATGCCCTCGCCCTTGGCGCCGGCGCGCGCTATGTCGGCAGTATGCATCGCGGCAGCGACGGCGCCGTCGGCACGCCGTCCTACACCGAAGGCTACTGGGTGGCGGATGCGAAGGTCGGCTACCGCATTAACCGTAACCTCGATCTGCAGCTGAACGTCTATAACCTGTTTGATACCAACTATGTCGCCTCAATCAACAAGAGCGGCTATCGTTATCATCCGGGCGAACCGCGTACGTTCCTGCTGACCGCCAACGTGCACTTCTAATCCACACGCGGGGCGGCAACGCCCCGCTTGTTCAGGAGAAACAACCATGATGTACCATATCCCCGCCGTTCTCAGCCCGCAGGAAGTTGACGATTTTCGCGGGCGGCTGCAGCAGGCCGAGTGGGTTGACGGACGCGCAACCACCGGCGATCAGGGCGCGCAGGTAAAAAATAATCAGCAGGTCGACACCCGCAGCGCGCTGTACGACGAGCTGCAGGGTAAAGTGCTGGCGGCGCTCAACCGCAGCTCGCTGTTTTTCGCCGCCGCGCTGCCAAAAACCCTCTCCAGCCCGCTTTTCAACCGCTACCAGCAGAGCGAAACCTACGGTTTTCACGTTGACGGCGCGGTCCGCAGTCAGGCCCAGGGCGGCTGGATGCGCACCGACCTTTCCGCCACCCTGTTTCTGAGCGCCCCGGAGGAGTATATCGGCGGCGAGCTGGTCATCAACGATACCTACGGACAGCACGCGGTTAAGCTCCCGGCGGGCGATCTGGTGCTCTACCCTTCCAGCAGCCTGCACTGCGTGACCCCGGTGACCCAGGGCGCCCGCGTCGCCTCCTTCCTGTGGGTTCAGTCGATGATCCGCGATGATAAACGGCGCGCGATGCTGTTTGAGCTGGACGGCACTATCCAGGCGCTGAAGAGCCGCCACGGCGAGAGTGAAGAGGTCCTGTCGCTGCTCAACCTGTACCATAACCTGCTGCGCGAATGGTCAGAGATCTAAGCCTTGTCTGACCCTTTTCTGCCCCCATCTTATCTATACTCTTCTTATTTCCGGCGGCCGTCGCGCGGAAAAAGCGCGCTCACGCCGCGCCGTTTTCCACATACCGGGAAAGCGCGGACCCCGCCGCCGGGCGGCAGAGTGAACGACTTAGATTCTTTGTTAATTGATACAGCATCAGGTGGGAGGTACATCATGGCATCAGGCTGGGCAAATGATGACGCGGTGCAGCAGCAGATCGACAGCACGATTGACGATGCGGTTGCGCGGGCGCGAAGCGAGCTGCCGGGCGGCGAGAGCCACAAATTTTGTGATGAATGCGGAGAGCCCATTCCTGAGGCCCGACGCAGGGCGATTGCCGGGGTCAGGTACTGCGTGAAATGCCAACAGGATAAAGACTTACATAACAATACATTTTCAGGATATAATCGTCGTGGCTCCAAGGATAGCCAGCTACGTTGACCTTCCTTTACCGTTCATTACCACAGATCGCATTATCTTTTCGCGCACGTTTTTTGGCGAATAAAGTAGCAAAATGTGCCCTAAAAGCCCGCAGCGCTTCTCTGCCGAAGCCGATGCTCCGTTTCTGATAAATAATTTATTAATAATCAGTAAATTAATAATCATTCAAAAAATTCGATGGAGACTGTTAATTTCCTTCGATTTTATATCTCGCAAAAAAACGTGATACTTATCACATCGACGGAACATCGTCACCCTAACAGAACAACCTGCGAGAGATTAACTATGAAAACCATCAAATATGCTGCCGCTGCTATCGCCCTGTCCGCTCTGTCCTTTGGTGCCTTCGCCGCTCAGTCGGTGACCCCGGCTCAGGCAGAAAGCATGAACAAAATCGGCGTCGTTTCTGCTGAAGGCGCAACGACTCTGGATGGCCTGGAGGCCAAACTGGCTGCTAAAGCGGATGCCGCTGGCGCGACCGGTTACAGCATTACCTCCGCTAACACCAACAACAAAGTTAGCGGTACCGCGGTTATCTATAAATAATCGCTGCCCGACCCTGTAGTGTCACTGTATTACCCCTGAAATACCCTTTAATACCCTTGTTTTGCCCGTCCGTGCCACCGGACGGGCTTTTTTTTGCTTTTTTTCTGGGCCGAGTGATGCCTTCAGGCGGTGGTTTTGCGAAGCCTTATCGCGAGATTGACTTCTGTACATGCTCGCGCTGGGGAATGTTCCGTTCACTATGACCCCGCGCGCCTTGACGATCCCACCGCGTTGAGCGTCCGCGCGCTACCAGCGCTCCGCAACCTTAGCCAGCCCCTCCTCCAGGGATGCCACCTCGCCGGTCGCCAGCAGGCAGCACGCCAGCTGGATCCGCAGCGGCTGCGGCAGCGGCTCAAGCCCCGCCGCGCAGCGCTCGGTCCAGCGCGCGGTCACCGCAGGATCTTTTGACTCCGGCAGCGCTGGGACATGCGCCGGTGTATCATTCTGCCGCTCGTACAGCGCCCGCGTTCCGCTCCCGTCAATCAGGCTAATTTGCGGACAGCGCTGAGGGTTGGCATACGCCTCGCCTTCGGTACCGTGCATCAGCAGCGCGCGACCGCCGGTTTCGCTAAAGAATTTTGCCACCTTGCCGATGTATTCCGGATGCGACACGCTCGACAATCGCAGGGCCGCGTCTTCGGCAAACGGCGTCGCCAGCTTAGCCAGCGTATGCGCGCTGTTGCGAACGCCCAGCCGCCAGCGCAGAGCCAGCTGCTTCTCCAGCGGCGGACAGAGGGCACCCACGGGGATATAGACCGGCTCGTGGCTGTCCAGACGCGCCTGGGCCTGGCCGGCGTGCTGCGTAATCGGGATCCCCATCAGCTCAAAAATCGTCTCCGTCAGCACCCGGGTTGGATCGTGGCTGACGCCGTGCACCAGCACCGGGAAGCCGAGCTTATGCAGCAGGACGGCAAGCAGCGGCGTCAGGTTAGCCTGCTTACGCGCGCCGTTGTAGCTGGGGATCACAATCGGCATCGGCCGCGCCACCGGCGGCGTCAGGCGCAGCGTTTGCTGCTGCATCGCCTCATAGAAGCCCCTCATCTCCGCTTCGCCTTCGCCCTTAATGCGCAGGGCAATCAGAATCGCACCCAGCTCCAGCTCGGCAACCTCACCGTTGAGCATCCGCACGTACAGCGCGCGGGCGGTCTCCACATCCAGGTCGCGGGCGTGATTTTTCCCCCGCCCGACTTCTTTAACGATCTTGGTGTAATCCATCGAAGATTCCTCTTATCCGCCCTGCTTCACGCGATAAACGGCTGCCCGCAGTACCCTTGCGGCTGCCCTTTACGAGGCGCGAAGGAGGGCGAGTCGTGCTGCTCACATTGCCGACCTGCGCCGCTAGCGACGTTTGCGACGCGTCTGTTTGGTTTTACTTTTTACTATAACCTCCGGGACGGCAGGCTGCTCTATCGGAAATACGGGTAATGCATTCAGTAAACGCTTGCCGTAATTTTTGGTCAACAAACGCTTATCGTAAATCACCACCTCCCCCCAGCAGCTGTGGCTGCGGATTAGACGGCCGACCTGCTGAATCAGGTTAAAGGAGGCGCTCGGCAGGCTTTGTACCTCGAAGGGGTAGCGGTTCAGGCTTTTAAGCCACTCGCCTTCGGTGATCACCACCGGGCTGTCGATCGGCGGGAAGGCTATTTTGTGGATATGGACCTGGCTCAGCAGCTCGCCCTTGAGGTCCAGCCCCTCGGCAAACGACTGCAGCCCGACCAGCACGCTGCGCTCGCCGCTCTCGACCTTTTTACGGTGCAGCTCCACCAGACGGTAGCGGGGCTTATCGCCCTGCACCAGCAGCATCAGGCGCAGATCGGTGACGTGCTCGAGAAAACGCTGCATCGCCCGCCCGCTGGCAAACAGCACCAGCATCCCGAGGTGCTTTTTACTCTCGACGTGCTCGCGAAAGCAGGCCGCCATTTCGGCAATATGCTGCTCTTCGTTGTCGATGACCGGCTCATAGTGCATCTGCGGGATGATAATTTTTCCCTGCTCGACGTGGTTGAAGGGCGAATCCAGGGCGACGAAGCGATCCCCGGCCTTCTCCTTAAGGCCGCTCATCTCCTGCAGGCGAGAAAAGCTGTTCAGCGAACGCAGGGTGGCGGAAGTGACGACAATATGCGGCACGCTGCGCCACAGCAGCCGTTCCAGCTGATCGCTAACGCGAATCCCGACGCAGTGGAACCAGATATGCGCCTGGCCGTCGCGCAGATCGCGGGAGGCCCACTTAGTGACCGGCGCGCCGGATGACTGCGCCAGCGAGGCCAGCCGCCACAGCTTGCTTTGGCTTTCAAACATGCCCAGCGCGCGGTTCATCTGCAGCAGCACCCGGTGCAGGCGGACCACGTCATGGCTGCCGGTTTTTTCGCCGAGATCGTTAAGAAACAGCTCCGCCAGGCCGCGCAGCGTCTCGGTCAGCTTGGCCAGCCGCTGGCAGATATCCATCACCTCCTGCGGCAGCTCCCCCATCGGGAAGCGGTGCTCGGCTTCCTGACCGGCGGGCATATACAGATTCAAAATGTTATTCAGCGAGGAGATGAGCTCGGACAGCTCCTCGCAGTGGGCGTTCAGCCGTTCGGGGTTCGCCAGCGGCGGCGTCGTTTTCGGCCGAAACTGCTCCATGCAGGTCGCCACCAGGCGGGTGAAAAGATCGAGCTGTAGCCGATACCAGGGGGCGGTAATTTCAGCGCTCATCTCCAGCGCATCCCGGGCGACATCGGGCAGATGGTGGCCCTCATCGAGCACCAGCAGCAGGTTTTTCGGCTCCGGCAGCACCGCTTCGCTCTCCATCGCCGCCATCACCAGCGCGTGGTTTGCCACCACCACTTCGGCTTCCTGAATCTCACGCCGGGCGACGAAGAACGGGCATTCGCGGTAGTAGTGGCAGTTGCGGTTCAGGCAGCTTGCCTTATCGGTGCTCAGACGGCCCCACAGCACGTCATCAATGGCCTTGTCGCTGTGATCGCGCAGGCCGTCCCATTTATAGCTATCAAGATCGCTCTTCAGCGTGGCGCACAGCTTCTGCTCCGCCTGGTTATTCGGCGTGAGATCGTCGTCAAGAAACGCGAGCAGGTCCTGCTGCGTTGGCTCGGTGCTGGCCAGCGCGTTGAGGTTGCGCGGACAAACGTAGCGCCCGCGGCCAAAGGCGGCGGTAAAGCGCAGGTCGGGAATAATTTTACGCAGCAGCGGCAGGTCTTTGCTGAAGATCTGGTCCTGCAGGGCAACGTTGGCGGTGCTGACCACCAGCGTCTTTTGCTCTTCGCGGGCGATGGCGATACCGGGGATCAGGTACGACAGGGTTTTTCCGACGCCGGTCGGCGCCTCAATCGCCAGGTGCCTTCCCTCTTCCCCGGCGAGCGTTTTCGCGACGTCAGCGATCATCTGCCGCTGCGGGGTGCGGGGAATAAAGTCCGGAATCTGTTCCTGGAGCGCCTTATACCAGGCGGCGATTTGCGTTTTTAGCGCAGTGGTCAAAGCCATGAGAAAACCTGAATACTGTATAAACAGCCACTATTGTGACACTTTTTGCCTGGCTGGAGGAATTTCTTTCTGAGCAAACGGGGATCGTGCTCGAGGTTTAGCGTCAGGCGGGGGAGTTCCGGGCAGGGAGACCCGCCCGGAGAGGCAAACCGATACCCTCGGGCAGCGCCGGGCTGCCGCGGGGATAGCGGGTTTGCGGAAGTGCTGTTACTCAGCGGCCGCTGGCTTGCGCGAGCGGCGACGCTGCGGTTTACCGTCCTGAGTACGCGCTTTCGGAGCGTCACCGTCGCTGCGGCGCGGTGAAGACTGCTGACCACGCCCCTGGCTCTGACCGCCGCGACCCTGACTCTGGCCGCCGCGTCCCTGGCCCTGACCGCGACCACCGCCGCCGCTGCGCTGCTGACGACCATTTTGAATCGGCTCCGCGCGGATGGACGGATCCGGCTCATAGCCGGCAACGCTAATGCGTGGGATCTCTTTTTTCAGCAGGCGTTCGATATCGTGCAGCAGCTTATGCTCATCAACGCAGACCAGCGACAGCGCTTCGCCGGTAGCGGCGGCGCGGCCGGTACGGCCAATACGGTGGACATAATCTTCCGGCACGTTCGGCAGCTCGTAGTTCACCACGTGCGGCAGCTCTTCGATATCCAGGCCGCGCGCGGCGATGTCGGTCGCCACCAGCACGCGAATGCCGCCGGATTTAAAATCAGCTAATGCGCGAGTACGCGCGCCCTGGCTTTTGTTGCCGTGGATAGCGGCGCTGCGAATGCCGTCTTTGTTCAGCTGCTCCGCAAGGTGGTTGGCGCCATGCTTGGTACGGGTAAAGACCAGCACCTGCTGCCAGTTGCCTTCTCCGATCATCTGCGACAGCAGCTCGCGCTTGCGCTTCTTATCGACGAAGTGCACGTACTGGCTGACCTGCTCGGAGGCCGTGTTGCGACGGGCGACTTCGATTTCCAGCGGGTTATGCAGCAGCTTTTCCGCCAGCGATTTAATCTCGTCGGAGAAGGTTGCCGAGAACAGCAGGTTCTGGCGCTTCGCCGGCAGCTTCGCCAGCACGCGGCGAATATCATGGATAAAGCCCATGTCCAGCATCCGGTCGGCTTCATCCAGCACCAGCACTTCAACCTTATCCAGGCTGACGGCGTTCTGGTGTTCCAGATCCAGCAGGCGACCCGGCGTTGCCACCAGGATATCAACGCCGCTGCGCAGCTTCATCATCTGCGGGTTAATGCTCACGCCGCCGAATACCACCAGCGAGCGAACGTTCAGATACTTGCTGTAATCACGCACGTTTTCGCCAATCTGAGCGGCCAGCTCACGCGTAGGGGTGAGGATCAGCGCGCGCACCGGGCGACGGCCCTTCGCGTGCGGTTCCTGCTGGATCAGATGCTGAAGCAGCGGCAGGGTAAAGCCCGCCGTTTTGCCGGTGCCGGTCTGGGCGCTGGCCATCAGATCGCGCCCCTGCAACACCGCAGGGATAGCCTGTTGCTGAATCGGGGTTGGCTCAACATAACCCTGCTCGGCTACGGCACGCAGGATTTCAGGATTAAGGCCAAGGGAATCAAAAGACATAACAACTCCAAACCGCCCCGGCCTTTTACAGGCGTAGTTTTCGGGGAGATTATTGCGAAAGAGATGGCAAAAACCACAATGCCATGAAGGGGCGCAGTCTAGCAGGTTTTGTGACGTATCGCATAAAAATCCCCTCGGGGGTTTTCTGCGAAATCAAGCTCCTCTATTTGGCGATAAATAGAGTATTCACCATTCTGGACAGTTCAGCGAATTGGTCATACTCTTAATCAATCGATTGATTAATTTTTTCAGGTGCGATGAATACCACTCCCGCGACCAGCAAAGGCGAACAGGCAAAAAGCCTGTTGATTAGCGCAGCCATCGCCCAGTTTGGCGAATATGGCCTGCATGCCACCACCCGCGATATTGCCGCCCAGGCCGGGCAAAACATCGCCGCAATCCCCTACTACTTCGGCTCAAAGGACGATCTCTATCTCGCCTGCGCGCAGTGGATAGCCGACTTTATTGGCCACAATTTTCGCCCTCACGCCGAGGCGGCGGAGCGGCTGCTTACCGAGCCGCACCCGGATAAAGAGGCCATGCGGGCGCTGATCCTCGGCGCCTGCCGGAACATGATCCTGCTGCTCACCCAGGATGACACCGTCAACCTAAGCAAATTTATCTCCCGGGAGCAGCTGTCGCCCACCCCGGCGTACCAGTTAATCCATGACCAGGTGATCGCTCCGCTACACTGCTACCTGACGCGATTAATCGCCGCCTTTACCGGGCTTGAGGCGGACGACACGCGGATGGTCCTGCATACCCACGCGCTGCTGGGGGAGATCCTCGCCTTTCGCCTTGGCCGAGAAACCATTTTGCTGCGCACCGGATGGGCGCAGTTTGATACCGAAAAAACCGAGCAAATTTATCAGGTTATTACCTGCCATATCGATTTCGTTCTGCAAGGATTATCGCAAAGGAGTTTGGGATCATGAAAAAACCGCTCATCGTCGTCCTGGTGGTACTGCTGCTGATCGTTGCTACGGGCGGCGGCTGGTGGTGGTATCAAAGCAGCCAGCAGAAGGGGCTGACCCTGTATGGCAACGTCGATATTCGTACCGTTAACATGAGCTTCCGCGTCGGCGGGCGGCTGGCCTCGCTGAGCGTGGACGAGGGCGACGCTATCAGGGCCGGGCAAACCCTGGGCCAGCTCGACCGCGCCCCTTATGAAAATGCGCTGCAGCAGGCGCAGGCCAACGTCTCAACCGCCCAGGCGCAGTATGACCTGATGATGGCCGGCTACCGGGCGGAAGAGATTGCCCAGGCCGCGGCGGCGGTTAACCAGGCGCAGGCGGCCTATGAATACGCGCAGAACTTCTACCAGCGCCAGCTGGGGCTGCGCAAAAGCAGCGCCATTTCCGTCAACGATCTCGACAACGCGCGATCCGCGCGCGACCAGGCTCAGGCCACGCTGAAATCGGCGCAGGATAAGCTGCGCCAGTATCGCGCGGGCAACCGTCCGCAGGAAATAGCCCAGGCCAAAGCCAACCTTGAACAGGCGCAGGCCGCCCTGGCGCAGGCGAAGCTCGACCTGCACGATACCACGCTGGCCGCACCTTCCGACGGCACGCTGATGACCCGCGCCGTTGAGCCGGGCAGCATGCTCAGCGCCGGAGCTACCGTCATGACGCTGTCGTTAACCCGCCCGGTGTGGGTTCGCGCCTACATTGATGAAAAAAACCTCGGCAACGCGCAGCCAGGACGCGAGGTGCTGCTGTACACCGATAGCCGCCCCAATCAGGCTTATCGCGGCAGGATTGGCTTCGTTTCGCCGACGGCTGAATTTACGCCGAAGACCGTAGAAACGCCGGACCTGCGAACCGATCTGGTCTACCGCCTACGTATCGTGGTGACCGACCCCGACGACGCGCTGCGCCAGGGGATGCCGGTCACCGTCACCTTCAGCAGCGGAAACGGACATGAGTGAAGAGCTCATCACCCTTGACGGGCTGACCCGCAGCTTCGCCGGCATGACCCGGCCCGCCGTTGCCCCGCTGAGCTGCACCGTGCGCTCCGGCTACGTCACCGGGCTGGTCGGGCCCGACGGCGCGGGAAAAACCACCCTGATGCGCATGCTCGCCGGGCTGCTCAAGGCGGACAGCGGCAGCGCCAGCGTCATCGGCTTCGATCCGATTCGCGACGATAGCGCCCTGCACGCGGTGCTCGGCTATATGCCGCAAAAGTTCGGCCTGTACGAAGATCTGACGGTGATGGAGAACCTGACCCTGTATGCCGATCTACGCAGCGTGACCGGCGAAGCGCGGCGGAAAATTTTCGACCGCCTGCTCGAGTTCACCTCCCTCGGCCCCTTCACTGACCGGCTGGCCGGTAAGCTCTCCGGCGGCATGAAGCAGAAGCTGGGGCTGGCCTGTACGCTGGTGGGCGAGCCGAAGGTGCTGCTGCTTGACGAACCGGGCGTCGGCGTTGACCCCATCTCGCGCCGCGAGCTGTGGCAAATGGTCCACGAGCTGGCGGGGGACGGAATGCTGATCCTCTGGAGCACATCGTACCTTGATGAAGCGGAGCAGTGCCGCGAGGTGCTGCTGATGAACGAAGGCCAGCTGCTGTATCAGGGGGAACCCCGCTCCCTGACCCAAACGATGGCCGGACGCAGCTTTTTGGTCTCCAGCCGGGAAGAGAACAACCGCCGCCTCCTGCAGCGGGCGCTGAAGCTGCCGCAAATCAGCGACGGCGTCATTCAGGGCAAATCGGTGCGCCTGATCCTCAAAAAAGAGGCCAGCATCGAGGAGGTACGCAGCCACGCCAGCCTGCCGCCGCTGGAGATCGCCGAAACCTCGCCGCGCTTTGAGGATGCGTTTATTGACCTTCTGGGCGGCGCCGGGACCGCAGAGTCGCCGCTGGGGGCGATTATTCACAGCGTCGAAGGCTCCCATGATGAAACGGTTATCGAAGCGCAAACCCTAACCAAAAAATTTGGCGATTTCGCCGCCACCGACCACGTTGATTTCAAGGTTAAGCGCGGCGAAATTTTCGGCCTCCTCGGCCCCAACGGCGCGGGTAAATCAACCACCTTTAAAATGATGTGCGGCCTGCTGGTGCCCACCTCCGGTAAGGCGCTGGTGCTGGGCATGGACCTGAAGGTCAGCTCCGGCAAGGCTCGTCAGCATCTCGGCTATATGGCGCAGAAGTTTTCGCTCTACGGCAACCTGAGCGTTGAGCAGAACCTGCGCTTCTTCTCCGGCGTTTACGGCCTGCGCGGCCGGGTGCAGAACGAAAAAATTGAGCGCATGAGCGAAGCCTTCGGCCTGAAGGAGATAGCCAACCACGCCGCCGACGAGCTGCCGCTGGGCTACAAGCAGCGGCTGGCCCTGGCCTGCTCGCTGATGCACGAGCCGGACATCCTGTTTCTCGACGAGCCGACCTCCGGCGTCGACCCCCTCACCCGCCGCGAGTTCTGGCTGCATATCAATAGCATGGTCGATAAAGGCGTGACGGTGATGGTTACCACCCACTTTATGGACGAGGCCGAATACTGCGACCGAATCGGCCTGGTCTATCGCGGCAAGCTTATCGCCAGCGGCACCCCGGATGCGCTAAAAGCGCTGGCGGCCAGCGATGAGCAGCCGGACCCCACCATGGAGCAGGCGTTTATCACCCTGATTCACGACTGGGATAAGGAGAATAGCAGTGAGCGCTAAAATGCTGTCATGGCGGCGCGTGCGCGCCCTGTGCGTCAAGGAGACGCGGCAGATCGTGCGCGATCCCAGCAGCTGGCTGATTGCGGTGGTGATCCCGCTGATGCTGCTGTTTATCTTTGGCTACGGCATCAACCTTGACTCCAGCCGGCTGCGGGTCGGCGTGCTGCTGGAGCAGCAGAGCGAAGAGGCGCTGGATTTCGTCCACACCATGACCGGCTCGCCCTACATTGACGCCACCATCAGCGATAATCGCCAGCAGCTGATTCAGCTTATGCAGGCCGGGCGAATCCGCGCGCTGGTGACCATTCCGGCGGATTTTGACCAGAAGATGGCCCGCCCCGGCGACGATGCTCCTATTCAGCTCATTACCGACGGCAGCGAGCCCAATACCGCCAACTTTGCCCAGGGCTATATCGAAGGTATCTGGCAGATCTGGCAGCAGCAGCGGGCGGAGGATCGCGGTGAAACCTTTGAGCCGCTGATCGACGTGCAGACCCGCTACTGGTTTAACCCGGCGGCGATCAGCCAGCATTTTATTATTCCCGGCGCGATCACCATCATTATGACGGTCATTGGGGCGATCCTCACCTCGCTGGTTATCGCCCGCGAATGGGAGCGCGGCACCATGGAGGCGCTGCTCTCCACCGAAATTACCCGCGTCGAGCTGCTGCTGTGTAAGCTTATCCCCTACTATTTTCTCGGCATGCTGGCGATGCTGCTGTGCATGCTGGTGGCGGTGTTTATTCTCGATGTGCCCTATCGCGGCTCGCTGGTGATTCTGTTTTTCATCACCAGCCTGTTTTTGCTCAGTACCCTGGGAATGGGGCTGCTGATTTCGACCATCACCCGCAACCAGTTTAACGCAGCTCAGGTGGCGCTCAACGCCGCCTTTCTGCCGTCGATTATGCTTTCCGGGTTTATTTTCCAGATAGACAGCATGCCGGCGATCATCCGCGCGGTGACCTACGTTATCCCGGCCCGCTATTTTGTCAGCACCCTGCAAAGCCTGTTCCTGGCAGGCAATATTCCGGTGGTGCTGCTGGTAAACGTGATGTTTCTGATCGCCTCGGCGGTGATGTTTATCGGCCTGACGTGGCTGAAAACCAAACGGCGGCTCGATTAGGGCATTAGCCATTCCCCCCTGCGGTGGCTATCCGGGGGTAGCGTAAAGAGAGAACTGAAGATGTTTCATCGCTTATGGACGTTGATTCGCAAAGAACTGCAGTCGCTGCTGCGCGAGCCGCAGACGCGGGCGATTTTGATTATGCCGGTGCTGATTCAGGTGCTGCTGTTCCCCTTCGCCGCGACGCTGGAGGTGACCAATGCCACCATTGCTATCTACAACGAAGACAATGGCAGCCACGCGGTTGAGCTGACGCAGCGTTTTGCCCGCGCCAGGGCCTTCACCCATATTCTGATCCTCAAAAGCCCGCAGGAGATCCAGCCCACCATTGATGAGCAGAAGGCGCTGCTGCTGATCCGCTTCCCGGCGGATTTCTCGCGCAACCTCGATAGCTATCAGACCGCCCCGCTCCAGCTACTGCTGGACGGCCGCAACTCAAACAGCGCGCAAATCGCCGCCAACTACCTGCAGCAAATCGTCAAAGAGTATCAGCAGGAGCTGCTGGAGGGGAAAGCGAAGCCCAACAACAGCGAGCTGGTCGTACGCAACTGGTATAACCCCAACCTCGACTATAAGTGGTTCGTGGTGCCGTCGCTGATCGCCATGATCACCACTATCGGCGTGATGATCGTCACCTCGCTGTCGGTTGCCCGCGAGCGCGAACAGGGCACCCTCGATCAGCTGCTGGTCTCGCCGCTGGCGACCTGGCAAATTTTCGTCGGTAAAGCGATACCGGCGCTGATCGTGGCCACCCTGCAGGCCAGCGTCGTGCTGGGGGTCGGGATTTGGGCCTATCAGATCCCCTTCGCCGGCTCGCTACTGCTGTTTTACTTTACGATGCTGATTTACGGGCTTTCGCTGGTGGGATTTGGCCTGCTGATTTCGTCGCTGTGCTCCACTCAGCAGCAGGCGTTTATTGGCGTATTTGTCTTTATGATGCCGGCAATCCTGCTCTCCGGCTACGTTTCGCCGGTCGAAAACATGCCGCAATGGCTGCAGGACGTGACGTGGATAAACCCCATTCGTCACTTTACCGATATTACCAAGCAGATTTATTTGAAGGACGCGAGTCTGGAGATCGTGTGGGGAAGTTTGTGGCCGCTACTGGTCATAGCGGCCACCACGGGGTCAGCGGCGTATGCAATGTTCCGCAGAAAGATCGCCTGATCCCCGGATCCCCGTCATCGTTCAGGCTGCCTCGGCGTTGGCTTTCCTTACTCACCCCGGTCACATAGCTATCTATGCTTCCGGGGATTCGCTGCGTCGCCGCCTTGATGCAACCCAAACGCTTTAGGGGATCCCCGCCATTGCTCAGGCTGCCTCGGCGTTGGCTTGATTACTCGGTCCATTCGGGGCCGCTGCTGGCAGCGTTTAAACTGCTCCCGGCAGATTTGTCACCCCGGTCACATAGCTATCTATGATCCCGAGGATTCGCGGCGCTGCCGCCCTGATGCAGTCCAAACGCTTTAGGGTAGCGGTTTTTATCTTTCGCCAGCAGCGATACCACCGCCGGACCGGCCAGAATAACCAGCCCGGCGAGCGCCAGCAGCAGATTATTGTGCAGCACCCGTGACAGCAGCCACAGCACGATAACCGCGGCGCCAAAGTACCAGGTGGTGGTGAGTTCCTCAAGGAAATCACCGACATCGCGCCAGCGCTCTTCGTGGTGACGCTGTAAAAACAGCATCGACAGCAGCGTAACGCCGTACAGCACGCACAGCCCTAATCCGACACGAACCAGCGCGCCACCCATCCAACCCATCACCAGTACTGCCACGACCAGTAGATGCAACATAATCTGCCAGCAACTGAGGCCAGTTGCGACGCGTACACGTTGTTGCCACTTCATGGCTTCTCTCCTGAAGGATCTTTATCTGTAACTCAGAGTACCGCACTTTACGGAAAATTCCGTATCACCGCATCTTTTTGTGACAGCTACTACACTATTTCATTCAGGAAAGAGATGTTAACCGGGGAAATATGGCCGAGAAAAACCCTTTATTCTCAGTAAACGTGCTGACAATTAACACCCATAAAGGCTTTACGACGTTTAACCGACGCTTCATTCTGCCCGAACTCCGCGACGCGGTACGCAGCATCGGCGCCGACATTGTTTGCCTCCAGGAGGTGATGGGCGCGCATGAGATTCACCCCCTGCATATCGAAAACTGGCCGGATACCACCCACTATGAGTTTCTGGCCGATGCGATGTGGAGCGATTATGCCTACGGGCGCAACGCGGTCTACCCGCAGGGACATCACGGCAACGCCGTGCTCTCCCGATTCCCCATTGAATATTATGAAAACTTCGATATTTCAGTCGGCCAGAGCGAAAAGCGCGGCCTGCTCTACTGTCGGATCGTGATGCCGGAAAGCGGCGTGAATCTGCATCTGATTTGCGTTCATTTAGGGCTCAGCGCGGGGCAGCGGCGGGCCCAGCTGGCGATGCTGGCCGAGCGGGTTAACGGCCTGCCGGAGGGAGAGCCGGTGGTGGTCGCGGGTGATTTTAACGACTGGCGCCAGCAGGCTAACCGTCCGCTCAAGGCGCTGGCCGGACTGGAGGAGATCTTCACCCGCGCCCGCGGTCGCCCGGCGCGCACGTTCCCGGCGCGCTTTCCGCTGCTACGCCTTGACCGCATCTATGTCAAAAACGTCCACGCCGGTCAGCCACGGGCGTTGGATCTTCAGCAATGGCGTCATCTTTCCGATCACGCCCCGCTCAGCGTGGAGCTTCATCTGTGAAATGCAGCTGGCAGAATGGAAACCGGATCCAGCTTCTGGAGAACGGCGATAGCTACTATCCGGCGCTGTTTCGCGCCGTCGACCGCGCAAAAAGCAAGGTAACCCTTGAAACCTTCATCTGGTTCGAGGACGACGTGGGCTGGCAGCTCCATGCGGTGCTGCTGAAGGCCGCGCGCCGCGGCGTCGAGGTGGAGGTGCTGCTCGACGGCTACGGCTCCCCTGACCTGAGCGATGGCTTCGTTAACGAACTCATCTCGGCGGGAGTGATATTTCGCTACTACGACCCGCGCCCGCGCCTGCTGGGGATGCGCACCAACCTGTTTCGCCGCATGCACCGTAAAATTGTCGTCGTGGATGACACCACGGCGTTTGTCGGCGGGATTAACTACTCCGCGGAGCATATGACCGACTACGGCCCGGAGGCGAAGCAGGACTATGCCGTCCAGGTGGAAGGGCCGGTGGTGCTGGATATTGCGCAGTTTGTGCAGCAAAACCTGCCCGCCAGCGAAGGCGGACGCCGTCGCTGGCGCCGACGTCGCCACCAGCCGGAGGTTAACCAGCATCCCGGCGAAGCGCAGGCGCTGTTCGTCTGGCGGGACAACCTCGAACATCGGGACGATATCGAACGTCACTACCTGAAAATGCTGGCCAACGCGCGGCGGGAGGTGATTATCGCCAACGCCTATTTCTTCCCCGGCTACCGGCTGCTGCACGCGATGCGCAGCGCCGCCCGGCGCGGCGTGCGGGTGAAGCTTATCGTGCAGGGTGAACCCGATATTCCCATCGTCAAGGTTGGCGCGCGGCTGCTGTACAACTATCTGGTGAAGGGCGGCGTGCAGATTTTTGAGTATCGCCGCCGCCCGCTGCACGGCAAGGTCGCCCTCGCGGACGACCACTGGGCCACCGTCGGCTCCAGCAACCTCGACCCGCTCAGCCTGTCATTAAACCTCGAGGCCAACCTGATCGTGCACGACCGGGATTTCAACCAAACCCTGCGCGATAATCTGAATACGCTTATCCAGCAGGACTGCAAGCAGGTAGACCGCTCCATGCTGCCCAAACGCAGCTGGTGGAATCTGGGCCGCAGCGTGCTGGCCTTCCACTTCCTGCGCCACTTCCCGGCGTGGGTAGGCTGGCTGCCCGCCCATACGCCGAAGATGGCGCAGGTCAAACCGCCGGCGCAGCCGGAAATAGAAACTCAGGATCGAACGCAGGCGCAGAGCCCGGAGGTAAAATCCTGATGGCCAAATCACATCCTCGCTGGCGGCTGGCCAGGCGCATTCTCAGCGGACTCTTTTTTATCGCCGTTGCCGTACTGCTGGTGGTCTATGCGCAAAAAATAGACTGGCCAGAAGTATGGAAAGTGATTCGCGGCTACAACCGCGCGGCGCTGCTCGGCGCCTTTGGCCTGGTTATCGTCAGCTATCTGATCTACGGCTGCTATGACCTGCTCGGGCGCGCCTACTGCGGGCACCGGCTGGCTAAGCGCCAGGTGATGCTGGTGTCGTTTATCTGCTACGCCTTTAACCTGACCCTTAGCACCTGGATCGGCGGGATCGGGATGCGCTATCGCCTCTACTCCCGCCTCGGCCTGCGCGGCGCAACCATTACCCGCATCTTTTCGCTGAGCATTACCACCAACTGGCTGGGCTACGTGGTGCTCGGCGGGATAGTTTTTAGCGCCGGTCTGGTGCCGCTTCCCACGCGCTGGTACATCAGCCAGGAGACGCTGCGCATCATCGGCATCGCGATGCTGCTGATTTCGACCCTCTATCTGTGGGCCTGCGCGTTCGCCAAACGCCGCCATCTGACGATAAAGGGGCTGCGGCTGGTGCTTCCCTCCTGGCGCTTCGCGCTGCTGCAGGCCGCGCTGTCCTGCGCCAACTGGCTGGTGATGGGGGTCATTATCTGGCTGCTGCTGGGTCAGGAGGTGAGCTACTTCCTCGTGCTGGGGGCGCTGCTGGTGAGCAGCATCGTCGGGGTGGTGGTGCATATCCCCGCCGGTATTGGCGTGCTGGAGGCGGTGTTTATCGCGATGCTCTCAGCGGAGCCGATCTCCCGGGGAGCGGTAATTGCCGCCCTGCTCGCGTACCGCCTGCTCTATTACTTCCTGCCGCTGGCGATCGCCACGATCGGCTATCTGATTCTGGAAAGTCAGGCTAAAAAGCTGCGGGAGAAAAATCAGCGCAAGCTGGCGGACGGATGAGAGGAAAAGAAAAAGAAAGAGAAAGAAAACCCCGGAGGCGTAAGGCTCACCGGGGTTTTGAGGACTTAGCGACGGTTGCCGAAAATACGCAGCAGCATCAGGAACAGGTTGATAAAGTCCAGATACAGCGTCAGCGCGCCAAGGATCGAGTATTTGCGCAGCGTCGAAGTATCGCGGGTATCGATCTGCTCGCCGATATTTTTCAGCCTCTGGGTGTCATAGGCGGTGAGCCCCACGAACACAATCACCCCGATATAGGTCACCGCCCACATCAGCGCTTCGCTCTTCAGCCAGAAGTTCACCAGCGAGGCCAGAACGATACCAATCAGCGCCATAAACAGCATATTGCCAAAGCCGCTGAGATCGCGTTTGGTGGTGTAGCCGTAGAGGCTCATGGCGCCAAACATCCCGCCGCTGACCACAAAGGTGCTGGCAATCGACGAATAGGTGTAGGCGATGAAAATGCTGGATAGCGTGAGCCCGGTCAGCGCCGAATAGAGCATAAATAGCGTCGTCGCCATGCCCGCGCTCAGGCGCTGCACCATCCCGGAGAGCACGAAGACCAGCGCCAGCTGGGCGATAATCAGCCCGAAGAAGGTAATTTTGCTGGAAAAGACAAACATCATCACCGCCGGCGTGTTGGCGGCGAACCAGGCGATAAACGCCGTTAGCAGCAGGCCGACCGTCATCCAGCCGTACACCTGGGCCATATAGGTTTGCAGGCCGCCGCGCGCCTGGACGATGGAATCGGAACGGGGGAATCTGTCCATGACTATCTCCTGATTAACGAAATTAACCCTTTAAGCGTATCATACTACCAGCGCTCTGCCGCCTGACGATCGCTGTCGCGCGCGTCAACCCAGCGTTCGCCTTCCGGCGTGGCCTCACGCTTCCAGAACGGCGCGCGGGTTTTCAGATAATCCATAATGAATTCGCCGGCGGCAAAGGCGCTGCTGCGGTGCGCGCTGGTGACGCCGACAAACACAATCTCTTCGCCCGGCCACATTTCACCGATGCGGTGAATCACCGTGACCCGCCCCAGCGGCCAGCGCTCGCGCGCCAGTTCGACAATCTCCGCCAGCGATTTTTCGGTCATGCCCGGATAGTGTTCGAGGGTCAGCGCCTTCACGCTCTCGCCAAGATTGTGGTTACGCACTTTGCCGGTGAAGGTGACGACGGCGCCGTCCTCATCGCGCTCGGCAAGCCACGGATATTCGTCGCCAACGCGAAAGCGCGCCGGGCTGACGATAATGCGGGTTTGCGTCATCTCAGCCTCCCGTAACCGGCGGGAAAAACGCCACTTCGTCACCGGCGGTAACCGGATGGTCAAAGGTGGTCAGCGTCTGGTTCACCGCCGCCAGCAGCTTGCCCTCTTCCAGCGCCAGCGCCCAGCGGTCGCCGCGGGCGATGAGCTGGCGGCGAACCGCCTCCACCGTCGAGGCCTCGCTCGCGTCGAGGGTTAACGCATCGGTGCCCACCAGCTCGCGCACCTGGGCAAAAAACAGAACCTTAATCATGAGCCTCGTCCGCCTTAAAGTCGCCGGATTTACCGCCGCTTTTCGCCAGCAGGCGCAGCGGGCCGATCGTCATATCTTTTTGTACGGCTTTGCACATATCGTAAATCGTCAGCGCCGCCACGGAGGCCGCGGTCAGCGCCTCCATCTCCACGCCGGTCTTCCCGGTCAGCCGACAGAGGGATTCGATCCGCACCCGGCTATGTTCCGGCTGCGCCTGCAGGTTAACCTCCACTTTGCTTAGCATCAGCGGATGGCACAGCGGGATCAGCTCCCAGGTCCGCTTCGCCGCCTGGATCCCGGCAATGCGGGCGGTGGCGAAAACGTCCCCCTTGTGGTGGCTGCCGTCGATAATCATCGCCAGGGTGGTCGCCTGCATCTCGACAAATACTTCAGCCCGCGCCTCGCGAACCGTTTCGGTCTTCGCCGAGACGTCAACCATGTGCGCCTCGCCGGCGGCGTTAATATGGGTCAGTTGTGACATAAGTTATTTCTTCAAATGGGAGATAAAGTTACACGGGCGGGTGCGGGCATCGAGCTGGGGCGCAATGATATTTTCCCACGCGGTGCGGCAGGCTTTGGTCGAACCGGGCATCGCAAAAATAAGCGTGCCGTTAGCCACGCCGGCAACGGCGCGGGACTGTAGCGTCGAGGTGCCGATCTCTTCAAAAGAGAGCATGCGGAACACCTCGCCAAAGCCTTCAACTTCCCGGTCAAACAGCGGCAGCAGCGCTTCCGGGGCCTGATCGCCTTCGGTAAAGCCGGTCCCGCCGGTAATGAGCACCACCTGAACGTCGTCGCTGGCAATCCACGCCGAAACCCGGGCGCGAATGGCGTAGCGGTTCTCTTTCACAATCGCCTTATCCACAACCGTATGCCCCGCTTCCTGCGCCGCGTCGCGCAGCCAGTGGCCAGAGGTATCGTCCTCTTCGCCACGGCGGCTGGAAACGGTGAGAATAGCAATACGGGTCGGGATAAACTCAGCGCTGGCCTGACTCATCTGTTCGCTCCTTTAGAATCAATTATCCGCCAATATACGACAGGTTTTGCGTAATACCGGTGTTGCCCTGATGCAGGAAATGGGTTTGTTTTTTATGGGTTAATGCTTCGGAGATGCGCGCTTCCAGCACCGCCTGCTGGCAGTCCTCGGCCAGCAGATCGCGTAAATCTACCCCGCCGTCGCCGAAGAGGCACAGATGCAGCTTGCCCACAGAGGAGACGCGCAGGCGGTTGCAGGTGGCGCAGAAGTCTTTTTCATAGGGCATGATCAGGCCGATCTCTCCGGCGTAGTCCGGATGGCAGAAGACCTGCGCCGGGCCGTCGCTGCGCTGGCTGATCTGGTGGATCCAGCCGCGTCTGAGCAGCTCGTCGCGCAGCACCATGCCGGAGATATGGTGCCGGCGAAACAGATCGCTGCCCTCTCCGGTTTCCATCAGTTCAATAAAGCGCAGCTGAATACGGCGCGGCTGGATCCAGGCGAGGAAGGTGTCGAGCTGGTGGTGGTTCACATCGCGCATCAGCACGGTGTTGACCTTCACTTTCTCAAAGCCGGCGGCGAAGGCGGCATCGATGCCGTCCATCACCTGCTGAAATTTATCCTGCCCGGTGATGGCGTGAAACTGGCGGGCGTCGAGGCTGTCCACGCTGACGTTGATGGCCGTCAGCCCGGCGTCGCGCCAGCGTTCGACGTCCCGCGCCAGGCGATAGCCGTTGGTGGTGACCGCAATCTGGCGAATGGCGCTGTTTTCACGCACGGCGGCGATAATATCGGCGAAATCGCGGCGCAGCGAGGGTTCACCGCCGGTCAGGCGAACCTTTTCGGTGCCGAGGGCGGAAAACGCGCGCGTCACGCGGCGCACTTCATCTACGCTGAGAAAGCCTTTGTTGGTCACCGATCCGGGCTTATAGCCGTCCGGGAGACAGTAGGTGCAACGAAAGTTACACACGTCGGTAATCGACAGGCGCAAGTAGTAAAACTTACGCGCAAATGCATCGGTAAGCTGTGAGGCCATATACACCTTTCCAAATACGGGAGACGCGGTCATTTCTTCCCACGCCCTGGTGACAAGCTGAGCTGTCACGGCCAAAGCACCATATCTTGCGACACAGGCACAGAGGCTAGAGTGTTAACTGGTTTATGCCGATAGTAGCGCGGAAACGACCGTTTCGCCATTTTCGATTTCGCTATATAATTATGTATATATCGCTACGATCGTGCATTTTCGTAACAGAATAGCCAAAATTCAGGGTTTTGCATTGATGTCGGTCAGTTTGTCAGGATCGTAGCATCGTCTTTTAGGGGTAGATCGGTTACTGTGAGCCCGTTCATTTGAGATAAGGAATTAGTATGCGCAATCGGACTTTCGCCGACCTCGATCGGGTAGTGGCTCTTGGCGGAGGGCATGGTTTGGGCCGGGTGATGTCGTCACTCTCATCGCTCGGATCGCGCCTGACAGGCATCGTCACCACCACCGATAACGGCGGATCGACGGGGCGTATTCGCCGTGCCGAAGGCGGCATTGCCTGGGGGGATATGCGCAACTGTATTAACCAGCTGATCGCCGAACCCAGCGTGGCATCCGCCATGTTTGAGTACCGTTTTGCCGGTAACGGCGAACTTTCCGGGCATAACCTCGGAAATCTGATGTTAAAGGCCCTCGATCACCTTAGCGTCAGGCCTTTAGAGGCGATTAATTTAATCAGAAACCTGCTAAAAGTTGACGCATTCCTGATACCGATGTCCGAACAACCGGTGGACCTGATGGCGATTGACGACGAAGGCCACGAAGTTTATGGCGAAGTCAATATCGACCAGCTTCCCCGCGTGCCGCGCGAGCTGATGCTGACCCCGCCGGTTCCCGCGACCCGCGAAGCGGTTGCGGCGATCGCTGAAGCCGATCTCATTCTGATCGGCCCCGGCAGCTTCTACACCAGCCTGCTGCCTATTTTGCTGCTCGACGATATGGCGCAGGCGCTGCGCCGCACGCCGGCGCCGATGGTTTTCATCGACAACCTCGGCAAAGAGCACAGCCCGGCCGCCACACTGACGCTGGCGGACCGCATCGCGATTATGGAGCACCACGTGGGCAAGCGGGTGATTGACGCCGTGGTCGTCGGACCAAAGGCCGATATCCGCGGCCTTGAGGAGCGGATGGTCATCCAGACGCCGCTGGATGCCAGCGACGTGCCCTATCGCCACGATCGCCTGCTGCTGCGCAACGCGCTGGAAAAAGCGATTCAGATACCCGGCTAATTCCGAATGGCTTCATAGCGTGGGGAGGGTCGGCTCCCCACATTAATATCTTAAGGTTGTCTTAAAAAAGAAGTGGCAGCATAGCGAGCATGTTTTCACCAGGACTTTTGCTATGTCGTTATTTCCACTGCGTCGACCGGTAGTGAGCCGCACGCTTTACCTGATTATCTTTGCCGCCTACGTCGGTCTGTTCCTCAATATTGCCTTCTACCGCCAGGTCTTCACCCTGCTGCCGGTCAATAACCTGCATAGCTGGCTGGTGTTCCTCAGCATGCCGTTGGTCGCCTTCAGCGTGATGAATATCCTCACCACCCTGGCCTCTTTCCTCAGGCTCGACCGCGTCGTTATCAGCCTGTTTATTCTGCTTAGCGCCTCGGCGCAGTATTTTATCTGGAGCTTTGGGATCATTATCGACCGGGCGATGATCGCCAACATTCTGGATACCACGCCGGCGGAGAGCTTCGCCCTGATGTCGGGCAGCATGGTGCTGACGCTCGGGCTGTCCGGCGTGCTGGCGGTACTGGCGGCCTGGTGGATTAAGGTGCGTAAGCCGAAAACCTTCGCCCGCGGCGTCGCCGTGCGGCTGCTCAACGTGGCGCTCTCGGCGCTCCTTATCATGCTGATTGCCGCCCTGTTTTATAAAGATTACGCCTCGGTGTTCCGCAATAATAAAGAGCTGGTGAAGTCGCTGAGCCCGTCAAACAGCATCGTGGCGATCAATTCGTGGTATGCACACAATAAGATGGACAATCTGCCGCTGGTCAAAATTGGCGAAGATGCGCAGCAGAAGCCGCAAATGCGCGACGGGCCGCGAAAAAACCTGACCATTCTGGTGCTCGGCGAAACTTCGCGGGCGCAAGATTTCTCCCTCGGCGGCTACCCCCGCGAAACCAACCCGCGCCTGCAGCAGGATAACGTTATCTATTTTCCCGACACCACCTCCTGCGGCACCGCCACCGCCGTTTCCGTTCCGTGCATGTTCTCCAACATGCCGCGCGAGCGCTATGATGAAGAGCTGGCGCATCACCAGGAGGGCGTGCTGGACATTCTGCAGCGTGCCGGTATTCAGGTATTGTGGAACGACAACGACGGCGGCTGTAAAGGCGCCTGCGATCGCGTTCCGCATCAGAACGTTACCGATCTCAAGCTGACGGGTCAGTGCATCGACGGCGAGTGCTACGATGAGGTCTTATTCCATAATCTGGAAAGCTACATCGACGGTTTGCAACAGGACGGCATTATCGTTCTGCACACTATCGGCAGCCACGGCCCGACGTACTACAATCGCTACCCGGCTGAATTCAAAAAATTCACCCCAACCTGCGATACCAATGAAATTCAGGGCTGCACGCAGCAGCAGTTGACCAACACCTACGACAACACCATTTTGTACGTCGATTACGTGGTGGATAAGGCCATCAAGCTGCTGCAGTCGAAGCAGGATAAATTTACCACCAGCCTGGTCTATCTTTCCGACCACGGCGAGTCGCTGGGGGAAGATGGCGTGTATCTGCACGGGCTGCCGTGGTCCATCGCGCCGGATACGCAAAAGCACGTCCCAATGCTGATGTGGCTGTCGCAGGATTACCAGCAGCGCTACGGCGTTTCCAGCCAGTGCCTGCAGCAGAAGGCAAAAACGGCGCCCTATTCGCAGGATAACTTGTTCTCCACCCTGCTCGGCATGTTCGGGGTCAATACCCGCGAATACCGGCCGACAGACGATATTTTAACGCCATGCATAAGCGAGGCCGGCAGATGAAAATCTTAGTCATTGAAGACGACGCGCTCCTGTTACAGGGATTAATTCTGGCCATGCAGAGCGAAGGATACGCCTGCGACGGCGTCGCCAGCGCGCATGAGGCCGCGCTGTCGCTGGCCAGCAACCACTACAGTCTGGTGGTCCTCGACCTCGGGCTGCCGGATGAGGACGGCCTGCACTTCCTCGCGCGGATGCGGCGGGAGAAATTCAGCCAGCCGGTGCTTATCCTCACCGCCCGCGATACCGTCGAAGACCGCATCGACGGTCTCGATACCGGCGCCGACGACTATCTGGTGAAGCCCTTTGCGCTGGAGGAGCTTAACGCCCGCATCCGCGCGCTGCTCCGCCGCCACAATAACCAGGGCGACAGCGAAATGGTGGTCGGCAACCTGCGCCTCAATATCACCCGCCGTCAGGTGTGGCTGGGCGGGGATTCGCTGGAGCTGACGCCAAAAGAGTACTCCCTGCTGTCGCGCCTGATGATGAAGGCGGGCAGTCCGGTACATCGGGAAATTCTCTACAACGATATCTACAGCTGGGATAACGAGCCGGCGACCAATACCCTGGAGGTGCATATCCACAACCTGCGCGATAAGGTCGGTAAAGCGCGGATCCGCACCGTCAGGGGCTTTGGCTATATGCTGGTGAACAATACCGAATCGGAGTCATAAAGAGATGCCGCTGTTAGCCACCGAAAAATGGACCATGCGCTTTCGCCTGCTGCTGACCATCGGCGCGATTCTGGCGATCTGCCAGATTATCAGCGTGTTCTGGCTGTGGCATGAAAGCAAGGAGCAGATTCAGCTGCTGGTGGCCAGCGCCATCGAGGGGCACAACAACCAGAAGCACGTTGAGCACGAGGTGCGGGAAGCGGTCGCCAGCCTGCTGATCCCAAGCCTGCTGATTATCGGCCTCGCGCTCTATATCAGCCTGCTGGCGGTGAAAAAGATTACCCGCCCGCTCTCCCGCCTGCAGAGCGAGCTGGAGAACCGCACCCCGGATAACCTCCAGCCTATCGAGCTCAGCGAGTCGGTGCCGGAAGTGACCGCCGTCACTACCGCGCTAAATCAGCTGGTATCGCGTCTGAACCTGACGCTCGACCGCGAGCGGCTGTTTACCGCCGACGTGGCCCACGAGCTGCGCACGCCGCTGGCCGGGCTGCGCCTGCACCTCGAGCTGCTGGCCAAAGTGCACGGGGTGGAGGTCGATCCGCTTATTCAGCGCCTCGATCAGATGACCAACAGCATCTCCCAGCTCCTGCAGCTGGCCCGCGTAGGGCAGTCGTTTTCCGCCGGTAGCTACCAGCAGGTGCAGCTGATGGAGGATGTCGTAGAACCGCTCGAGGAGGAGCTGGAAGCGATGCTGGCGCCGCGCCGGCAAAAGCTTGAGATAGCCGGTGCGGACGAGGAGGTGATGGTGTCCGGCGACGCCACGCTGCTGCGCGTGGTGCTGCGCAATCTGGTGGAGAATGCGCACCGCTATAGCCCAACGGACTCTACGATCCGCGTCTCGATTCAGGCGGGGTCAACGCCGATTCTGGCGGTGGAGGATGAAGGGCCGGGAATTGATGAAGCAAAAAGCGGCGAACTGAGTAAAGCCTTCGTCCGCATGGACAGCCGCTACGGCGGCATTGGCCTGGGATTAAGCATCGTCACCCGTATCGCCCAGCTGCACGATACCCAGTTCTTTTTGCATAATCGCCAGCCGGGCCCCGGCGTTCGCGCCTGGGTGCTCTTCCCGAGGCCTTCGCGTCAGAAGGTCAGCACCCACTGATGGAAGAAGGCGACGACGATAATAAAGGCGCAGGTAATGGCCAGATATTGGCGAAAGTGTAGTTTTTGCATGGCGCTATCCTCATTAGAATGAAGATAGTGTCCCTGAACAAGATTAAGCGGATATTAAGAGCCGCCCCCGCCGGGCGATTTTATTTGCCATTGATTTGCCATTGTGACGCCGGGCAGCCCTCGCATCCGCAGGCGCTGCCCGTACGTCGCGAGCGTTCCGCGCGGCCAGAGCCCAGTCCGGCCGCGGCATAGCCGCCCGGCGCGACGGCCGCCGGCCTACGACGCGGCGATAAACAGATCCCGCAGCTTATGCAGCTGGTCGCGGATCTGGGCCGCCTCTTCGAACTCCAGGTTCTGCGCGTGCTGCATCATCTGCCCTTCCAGCTCGTGAATTCGCTGCTGCAGCGCTTTTGGCGTCAGCACCGGCGTATCCGCCTCGACCGGTGAACGCGACTTGCCGCGCCCTTTGGCCTTGGTCTTCGCCAGGCCGCTGCCCAGCGCCAGGATATCGACCACCTTCTTATTCAGGCCCTGCGGGGTGATACCGTGCTCTTCGTTATAGCGCTGCTGCTTCTCGCGACGGCGTTCGGTTTCGCTGATGGCCTTCGCCATCGAGGCGGTGATCCTGTCGCCGTAGAGAATCGCCTTACCGTTGATATTACGCGCCGCGCGGCCGATGGTCTGGATCAGCGAGCGCTCGGAGCGCAGGAAGCCCTCTTTGTCGGCATCAAGGATCGCCACCAGCGAGACCTCCGGCATATCCAGCCCTTCACGCAGCAGGTTGATCCCGACCAGCACGTCAAACTCGCCAAGGCGCAGATCGCGGATGATCTCCATACGCTCGACGGTGTCGATATCCGAATGCAGATAGCGCACGCGCTCGCCGTGCTCTTCGAGGTACTCGGTGAGGTCTTCGGCCATCCGCTTGGTCAGGGTCGTCACCAGCACGCGCTCGTTGATGGCGGAGCGCAGGCGAATCTCCGACAGCAGATCGTCGACCTGGGTCCCCACCGGGCGCACTTCGATAACCGGGTCAAGCAGGCCGGTCGGACGGACCACCTGATCGACCACCTCATCGCCGGATTTATCCAGCTCGTAGGCGCCGGGCGTCGCCGAAACGTAGATGGTCTGCGGCGCCAGCGCCTCAAACTCCTCAAACTTCATCGGGCGGTTGTCCAGCGCCGACGGCAGGCGGAAACCGTACTCCACCAGCGTCTCTTTACGCGCCCGGTCGCCGCGATACATCCCGCCGATTTGCGGAATGGTCACGTGGGATTCATCGATAACCAGCAGGCCATCCGCCGGCAGGTAGTCGAACAGCGTCGGCGGCGGCTCGCCCGGCCCGCGCCCGGAAAGATAGCGCGAGTAGTTTTCAATCCCCGAGCAGTAGCCCAGCTCGTTCATCATTTCGAGGTCGAACTGGGTACGCTGGCTCAGGCGCTGCTCTTCCAGCAGCTTGTTGTTTTCCAGCAGCACTTTACGCCGCTCCGCCAGCTCGACTTTTATCTCTTCCATCGCCTGAACGATTCGCTCGCGCGGGGTAACGTAGTGCGTTTTCGGGTAGATGGTGTAGCGCGGAATGGACGATTCAACCTGCCCGGTAAGCGGGTCAAAGAGCGACAGGCGCTCAACCTCTTCGTCAAACAGCTCAATACGCAGGGCAATATCGTCTGATTCCGCCGGGTAGACGTCAATGACCTCGCCGCGAACGCGGAAGGTCCCGCGCTGGAAAGCCTGATCGTTACGGGTGTACTGCAGTTCCGCGAGGCGGCGCAGAATAGCCCGCTGGTCAATCAGCATGCCGGTGGTCAGGTGTAGCATCATCTTCAGGTACAGGTCAGGATCGCCGAGGCCATAAATAGCCGAGACCGAGGCCACCACGATGACGTCGCGGCGCTCCAGCAGCGCCTTGGTTGCCGACAGGCGCATCTGCTCAATATGTTCGTTGACCGAGGCGTCCTTCTCGATGAAGGTGTCCGAGCTCGGCACGTAGGCTTCAGGCTGGTAGTAGTCGTAGTAGGAGACGAAATACTCGACGGCGTTCTCCGGGAAAAACTCCTTCATTTCGCCATACAGCTGCGCCGCCAGGGTCTTGTTGGGCGCGAGGACCATCGTTGGACGCTGCAGGTCGGCAATAACGTTAGCGATGGTGAAGGTTTTACCCGACCCGGTTACCCCCAGCAGCGTTTGGTGCGCCAGGCCATCTTCCAGCCCCTCTTCAAGGCGACGAATGGCTTCTGGCTGATCGCCAGAGGGACGGAAAGCGGAATGCAGCGTGAACGTTTTACTCATATGTCTGACCCTGAAGGAGGATGAAGCGCCCGGCGCGAAACGGCAGGTGTTTAATTCTACCCGTCGCCGGCGCTTTTGCCAACAAATAATACTGGATATAAAACCAGTATCGTATTATTGTTCGCTCTGTAAACCTTGCCCCGGGCGGCCGCATTTGGGCAAAAAAAGCGCGCCATGCGGAATAATCCACCACTGTGTAAGGTTATCCCCAGAAAATTTTGTCATTTAACATTTGTCAAGCAAGGCGATGAATCTTTTATGGCAGCAGGTGACACTTTCCTTACAGCCATTGATTTTATACAACCAATTGATATTAAATAAAATTTAATAAAAGACGGGTTTCGCGCCAATTCAGCCGCAGGCCGCGTAATCTCTAGCTTACCGCAAGTTCTCTAACTCTAATACACAAGGTTATCCACAGGAATAGTGGATAACTCGCTGCAGGCCATGACCTCTGCCACCCGGCCGAAATTGCCCGCCGGCAAAAATCACGCGGCTAAAAAATATTATTGAATTATTTTTGATATTTATCAGCTAAGGACGCCCGCCTTTTTGCTGCTTTCTGCACCACGTTTCACGTCGTTTAGCACCGGGAAAGTGCAGCCGCTTCGCTGTTCCCCGCCGGCGGTGGCCGCCGCGACCTGCGCTGGCGAAAAAATGCCGTCACTTCTTTTTCCTGGCAAGAGATTTGCAGAATGTTTGTCTCGCTCGCCGTCGTCAAAAAGGAGAAAACGTCTATGTTGAGTCTACGCGCCGTCAATCAGTACTATGGAAGCCAGCACACGCTGTGGAACGTCGATCTTGAGCTCAGGTCAGGAGAGTGTACCTGCGTGATGGGAAGTGAGGGAATGGGGAAAACCACGCTGGTCAACTGCATTACCGGGAACCTCCCGGTCGCCAGCGGCAGCATCACCTGGCAGGAGCGCGGCGCGCCGCCCTGCGACCTGATGCCGCTCTCCGCCCATTCACGCAGCGTCATCGGCATCGGCTACGTGCCGCAGGACCGGCGCATCTTTTCGCAGCTCAGCGTAGAGGAGAATCTGCATATTGCGCTGGCGGCCGGAGGCACGCCCGGCGCCGTGGTGAATAGCGAGATTTACGATCTCTTTCCGCAGCTCTACGCCCTGCGCCAGAGCAAAGGCGCCGCGCTCTCGGAAGACGACAGGTACCAGCTGGCGCTGGCGAGGGCGCTGATCGTCCGACCGCGCCTGCTGATCCTCGACGAGCCGTCGCGCGGCAGCGGGCAGCACTTTATGCATAAGCTGGGGGATCTGCTGGTGCGCCTGAACCGGGATATCGGGTTAACGGTGCTGCTCGCCGAGCAGCACCTGCCGTTCATTCGCCGGGTGGCCGACCGCTTCTGCCTGCTGCACCGCGGGCGCAGCGTGGCGCAGGGCGACGTTATACAGCTGGATGAGCCGCTGCTGGCGCAGTGGATGACGCCCGATCCAGCGCGCTAAGATCGAGGTACTGGCCGAGGTCTTCCCGCCGGGATGCTTCCTCCAGCCACGGGATCTCGCCCAGCATGGGCGCGGGCAGCAGCCGTTTGAGGGTCGCGAGGTATTCGCTATGCCGCTTCCCCGGCGGCTGGACGTCGTTGGCAATCCAGCCCACCAGCGGCAGCCCTGCCTGGCGCACCGCCTGAGCCGTCAGCAGGGCATGATTAATGCAGCCCAGCTTTATTCCCCCCACCAGAATCCCCGGCAGCCGCTCTTCCTGCACCCAGTCGGCAAAGCTCAGGGTTTCGGACAGCGGCGTAAACCAGCCCCCCGCCCCTTCCACCAGCAGCCAGTCGGCCAGCGGTTCCAGCTCGCGCAGCCCGGCGGAAAGCGCGGCGGCGGTAATGGGGCGCCCCTCATCGGCGCTGATAATATGCGGCGAAGTGGGTTCAGCGAAGGTTAACGGGTTAACCTGCTGGTAGCTCAGCGCCACGCGGCTGTTGCGCTGCAGGGCCAGGGCGTCGTCGTTGCGCAGGCCCTGCGCCGTGTACTCGCTGCCGGAGGCCACCGGCTTATAGCCGGCGCTGTTCCGACCCCGCAGGTTCGCCGCCTGCAGCAGGGCGCAGCTGCTCACCGTTTTGCCGACTTCAGTATCGGTTCCGGTGACGAAATAACGCTCAATCACGTTCAATCACTCCTGTAAAAAGATGGTAGGTCAGCGGGCACTGCCCGTGCCGTTTCGGCCACGCCAGCTGAAGCTGCTGCAGCTTTGTGCGGCTCAGCGGCGCCGCGCTGCGCCCCTGGTGTAAATGGGTGGCACCGATACCCTTTAGCGAACGCATGGCGCACAGGGCGTCGGAGAACGGCAGCGTTACGGCATGCACCTGCGCCTCCCCCCGCCAGCCGCCCAGCGCGCTGCGTACCGCCTGCCCGCTG
>NZ_JAQGFU010000390.1:0-1659 GCF_030078455.1 Klebsiella sp. Ech2A
TCTTCTCCGGCAAAATCGGCGCCGGACATCCCCAGCCCGGGCGTGGACGGGACGCTGGAAGGGGCGGCGACCATCACCTCCAGCGGCAGATTGCGGCTGGCGGCAACGGCGTAGCGCACGCCCTCCACGCCGAGCACGTTGGCCAGCTCGTGCGGATCCCAAAATACCGCCGTCGTTCCCTGGGCGAGGACGATTTCCGCGTAGCGCTCGGGGGGGAGATGGGGGCTTTCGAGATGGAAGTGGGTATCCATCAGCCCCGGGGAGAGGTAGGCGCCCTGCAGGTCGTGGGATTCAGCGGCGTCGCTGCGGCTGCCGCGCGGATGGACGCTGGCAATCATCTCGCCGACGATGCCGACGTCGGCGGCGCGGAGTTCCCCGGTGACCATATCAACGATCTGCCCCCCGGTGAGTAACAGGTCGAACGATAATTCGCCCCGGGCGGCCTGTACGGCGCGGCGGCGGTTTTCAGCACTGCTGGACATAACAACTCCGGCACAAGGATAATGGCGCTACTCTAGGGGCATGGCAAACGTTTGCCCAGATGAATAAATTTATCGCCCGATAAGCTCGGGTTATTCTGCCTACTCACCCTCAGCGATGGATAACATGACCGAACCGTGGCAGCGGCTGCCCGCGCTTTCTCTCAAGCAGCTCCAGTATTTTGTTACCCTGGCGCAGCTGCGTCACTTTACCGATACCGCCAACCGGCTGGCTATCAGCCAGCCGGCGCTGAGCAGCGCGCTGCGCCAGATTGAGGCGGTGCTCGGCGGCAGGCTGGTGAACCGCACCGCCTCTTCGGTCACGCTGACCGAACTGGGCGCGGCGATCCTGCCCCACGCGCAGCGCGTGCTGAGCGTGGCCCAGCTGGCGTTTCAGGATATGCAGCAGATTGTTGAAGCCGGCGGCGACGGCACGGTGCGTATCGGGCTGATGCCGTCGGTCAGCTCGCTGCTGTTTCCCCTGCTGCCGCAGACCCTGGCCGAAACCTTTCCGCGCCTGCGGGTCGAGTTTCACGATCGGGCCAACGACGCGCTGGTGCGCGAGCTGCTGAGCGGGCAGATTGATTTCGCCGTGGGCGCCATCGACAGTTCGATCCCCGCAGAGCTGCAGGTCTATCCGCTGCGCGAGGACCCGTTTGTGGCGGTGCTGCACGGCGACGACCCGCTCGCCGGCCAGCCGCATCTGCCGTGGAAGCTGCTGGCCGGCCGCGATATCGCGGTGTTCTCGAAGGGCAATATCCAGCGGCTGGTGGGGGCGCTGGCGGAGAGCCATCGCCTGATGCTGAATACGCGCTATCAGGTGGACTATATCGAAACGCTGTATGGCCTGGTGCGCTCGCGGCTGGCGATTGCCATTCTTCCCGAGCTCTATACCACCCACCTATGCGATCCGCAGCTGAAGATAGCCCAGCTGCAGCAGCCGGCGCTGAGCCGCACGGTGGCGCTGATGCGCGGGCAGCAGACGCTACCGCCGCTGATTGAGTCGAGCTTCGCGTTGCTGCTGAGTTCGCTGCGGGAAGTGAATCCCTAATCGGCCTGACGAGGCCTGCGCGAGCGACCTACGGCAGGTGCTTAATCAGCACGTCGACGCTGAGATGGTTAATGTACTCGAGGGAGTGGGAAGCCATCACCCCCAGCAGCCGGTTGCGGTGTCCGGCAA
>NZ_JAQGFU010000391.1:0-1649 GCF_030078455.1 Klebsiella sp. Ech2A
ACTTTGCGGTGCGGATAGCTTTTGCAAAATGCGGCCCTGGTCCCGGACGCTGCGCCATGCGCAGGGGGGCTTTGGCAGCGGGCCCGTTTGCAGGTTCTCAGACCTTGAGCATTTTCACCGTGGCATCGACGTCTATCTCATCTTCCGAGAAGATGAGCGTTGTTCCCTGGAAGGTGGTGATCGCCAGCTTTTTCAGCGCGCGCATTTCACCCGGCTCGGCGGCTGTCTTCGGCCGGATGCTGCCCATCAGCGCCCCCACGGAGAGCACCGCATTTTCTTTATCAATGCGGATATCGGCAGGCACTTCTTCGCTGTAGACCAGGTAAGACTTGATCGACGTGAGCTTAATGCGCTCGCCGGCGATATAGATATATTTGCTTTCCGGGACTACCTTCACCGCATAGGCTGACAGGCCCTTGTTATTGGTCGTGGGCTCAAAAGTCACCGCCGCATCTTTCTTAATCAGCTCCGGATTGGCGACCTTAATCACATGAAAATAACGGTTATCGCCGTTTTCATCTTTGATAAATCCAAAGCCTTTATCTTTAAACCAGGTTGTGATTGTTCCGTTCATCGCCATTACCGCCTACTTAATCGTTTATCTACTGAGTTTTTGCAGCGCGCAGTGTAAAACACAATCCCTGCGCAGACTACGTCTTTGCTTTAAGTCTGGATGATAAATTTCAGCTATGCGAGCAGGCGGCGTCCGGCTAACGGCGAATGAGCCACGGCCGGGCTCATTCGGCGCGGGTTAACCCGCTCAGGGAATGAGCTTCATCTGGCGGAACTGGGTAAACAGCTGCAAGAACATCTGCTCGGTTTCACAGTAATCATGGAAGCCGGCACGGCGTATTTTGCTGCCATCGGCGAACATGTCGTAGTCCCAGCTGAAAACGAAATCGACGAATTCCCAGCCCGTAATGGCACCGATATTGCTCTCCCTGAGCTGATATTTTGCCGCCATTTTTTGCCAGATGGCCGCTTTATCCGCCATTACCTCACGCAGCGACATCGGCAGGGGCGGGGCGACCGGCAGATCGAACCAGGCCGCAATACGCGGCCACATCTCCTGCCAGCGGAACAGATCGCCATTATTGACGTTGAACGCCTGGTTCTCAGCCGCCTCGCTGGTGGCCGCCCACAGCGTCGCCCTGGCCAGCAGGCCGGAATCGGTCATCTCAATCAGGCTGTGCCAGGCGCCCGGCCGGCCAGGGAAACGCAGCGGAATATTGAGCTCCTTGCAGATAGCCGCATACACCGCCAGCGACAGGGCAAGGTTCATCGGATTACCGGTGGATAGCCCGCCCACGACCGACGGGCGTAACGCCGTCCAGCGCCAGTTTGTTCCCGGCTGACGCGCTTCCAGCAGCGTCTGCTGCGCCACGTTGAACTCCGGGGGCATATGCCCCGCATCGCTTTCGCGCGCCGGGGTCTTAAACGGGCCAAGATGCGCGCCATAGACCTTATAGCCCTGCATCAGGCTGACGTGCGCAAGCCGGGGCGACTGCTCGGCGGCGCTGAGCGCGTTATTCAGCATCCTGAGGTTCGGTTCCACCAGTCCGGCCCAGCTGTCGGCATGCTGATAGGCGGCATAAAACAGATGGCTGACCGGCAGATCCGCCAGCGCCGCCATCGTCGCCTGGCGATCG
>NZ_JAQGFU010000392.1:0-1631 GCF_030078455.1 Klebsiella sp. Ech2A
CTACACCGGCGGCGTTAAATCCTGGTCGGTGGTGTCGGCGCTGCAGGATCTGGGGATGAGCGTGGTGGCGACCGGCACGCGCAAATCCACCGAGGAAGATAAACAGCGGATCCGCGAGCTGATGGGCGAAGAGGCGGTCATGCTCGACGAAGGCAACGCCCGCACCCTGCTGGACGTGGTCTACCGCTACCAGGCCGACCTGATGATCGCCGGCGGGCGCAATATGTACACCGCCTACAAGGCCCGGCTGCCGTTTCTTGACATCAATCAGGAGCGCGAGCACGCCTTCGCCGGCTATCAGGGCATCGTCACCCTCGCCCGTCAGATCTGTCAGACCATCAATAGCCCGGTCTGGCCGCAAACCCATTCCCGCGCCCCCTGGCACTAAGGAGCACAGCATGGCAGAAATTTTTCGCACCGATAAACCGCTGGCGGTCAGTCCGGTAAAAACCGGCCAGCCGCTCGGCGCAATCCTCGCCAGCCTCGGGATCGGCCACTGCATCCCGCTGGTCCACGGCGCGCAGGGCTGCAGCGCCTTTGCCAAGGTCTTTTTTATTCAGCACTTCCACGACCCGGTGCCCCTGCAGTCGACGGCGATGGACCCGACCTCGACGATTATGGGCGCGGACGGCAATATCTTTACCGCCCTCGATACCCTGTGCCAGCGCAACGCTCCGCAGGCCATCGTCCTGCTCAGCACCGGGCTATCGGAGGCCCAGGGCAGCGATATGTCCCGGATCGTGCGCCAGTTCCGCGAGGAGTATCCCCGGCATAAAGGGGTGGCGATATTGACGGTCAACAGCCCTGATTTTTATGGCTCGATGGAAAACGGCTTCAGCGCCGTGCTGGAGAGCGTCATCGAGCAGTGGGTGGCGCCGACGCCGCGCGCCGGCCAGCGAAATCGCCGGGTCAACCTGCTGGTGAGCCACCTCTGCTCTCCCGGCGATATCGAGCTGCTGCGCCGCTACGTGGAAGCCTTCGGCCTGCAGGCGACGATCCTGCCGGACCTCGCGCAATCGATGGACGGCCACCTCGCGCAGGGGGACTTTTCGCCGGTTACCCAGGGCGGGACGCCGCTGCGCCAGATAGAGCAGATGGGGCAGAGCCTGTGCAGCTTCGCCATCGGCGCCTCGTTGAGCCGGGCCTCCTCCCTGCTGGCCCGGCGCAGCCACGGCGAGGTTATCGCCCTGCCGCACCTGATGACCCTTGAACACTGCGATACGTTCATCCATCAGCTGGCGAAGATTTCCGGGCGCGGCGTTCCGCAGTGGATTGAGCGCCAGCGTGGACAGCTCCAGGATGCGATGATCGACTGCCATATGTGGCTTCAGGACCAGCGCATGGCGATGGCGGCAGAAGGCGATCTGCTGGCGGCGTGGTGCGATTTTGCCATCAGCCAGGGAATGCGCCCAGGTCCGCTGGTCGCCCCTACCGGCCATCCCGGCCTGCGCCAGCTGCCGGTTGAGCGCGTGGTGCCGGGGGATCTGGAGGATCTGCAAACCCTGCTCTGCTCGCAGCCCGCCGATCTGCTGGTGGCCAATTCTCACGCCTGCGACCTGGCGGAACAGTTTGCGCTACCGCTGATCCGCGCCGGCTTCCCTCTCTTTGACCGGCTCGGCGAGGTCCCCCGG